>CAZKOK010000134.1:0-8815 GCA_964554355.1 uncultured Spirochaetia bacterium
ACCGACCACAACGTAAGGGACACCCTCGAAATAACCAACCGCTCCTACATCATAAACCTCGGTGAAATACTCGTAAGCGGCAGCAAGGAAGAACTGCTGGCCAACGAGACTGCGAGATCGATTTATCTCGGGCACGAATTCCAGATGTAGAATCCTTTTAAAAACATACATTCAAAAATACCTCACGCTACGACGCTACGACGCTACGACGCTACGGTCGGAACAATATAAGAAAACTCAAATGACTTCCGTGTAAAAATTATATTTCCCGGAAGCCATTAAGTTTTGGTTTTTATGATAAGCTCGCAGCGTCGTCGCGTCGTAGCGTGAGTTGCTATCAATTGAGGATATTTGAAGTATCCCCTGATTGACAATTAATAGCATGTGCTTCATTATTAATAGTGACGGGAATTCCGGGTATTTGTACATCCTTGGAGGAACAATGCAATATCAGCGGCCGGTGCTGGTGCAGGAACAGAAACTGAAAATGAGTCCTCAGTTGTATCAGTCAATTCAGCTGATGGCCATGCCAATCCAGGATCTGAAGCAGCGCATAGAAGAAGAACTTGAAAAAAACCCGGCGCTTGAAGTGGTCGAAGACAAATCCCAGGTTTCACTCGAGGACGTGGAATCCTCCTCAAAAAAAGAAGAATATGACTATTTTGAAAACTCATCCGATCCGGGATATATAACCCGCCAGGGTTCAGAAGCCAGCGATGCCAAACAGAAATTCATCGAAGGAGCACTTTCAAGGCCCGAATCGCTGCATGAGCATCTGATATGGCAGCTGCGTGTTCAGCCTGTTTCGGAAAAACACTTTAAAATCGGCGAAAAGCTCATTCAGAATCTTGATACGTACGGCTTCCACCGCGAATCTCCCGAAAAACTCATAACTCCGGGCCAGGAGAAAATACTTGAAGATATGATAAAACTCATAAGGCAGCTTGATCCGATCGGCACCTGCGTCAGGGATTATAATGAATCACTCCTTGTACAGATTGAACTTTCCGGCGATGCTCCCCAATATACCCGCGAAATAGTGAAAGACCATTTTCTTCTGCTGGAAAAGGGGAAATACCCGGAAATAGCAAAACTGGCCGGATGCACCAGGGAAGAAGTTGCTGCAGCGCTTGAATACATAAAAAAACTCGAACCGTTTCCAGGAAGGGCATATTCGACTGAAACTCCGCGTTATGTTATTCCCGATATAATGGTTAAAATAAAGGAAGGTGAATTTGTCCTTGTACTCAATGACGAGGAAATTCCTGTCCTGGGCGTCAACAGTTTTTTCGAACAGCTTCAGATGGAAACCAGGAAAGAAAAGGATGTAAAGCGGTTTGTCACGCAGAATGTCAGGGACGCAAAATGGTTTATCCGCAGCATCCATCAGCGCAATAACACGCTTTTAAAGATATCAAAGGCCATAGTCGAATTCCAGCGGTCCTTTTTTATCAGGGGACCGAAATATCTTGTTCCGTTAACGCTTAAGGACATTGCCCAGGAAGTTGAGGTCCACGAAACAACGGTATCGAGGATATCCAATAAAAAATACATCCAGACCGAATGGGGAATTTTTGAGTTAAAGCATTTCTTTTCAAATTCCATTTCCGGAACAGGGTCCGGCGGATCCCGTTTTTCAAAGGAAGGTGTCAAGGAAATAATCAGGGAAATACTTGAAGAAAATACTTCAGGTAAAAAATTGTCCGATCAGAAGATTGCGGACGTGCTTAAAAACCGCGGCATAAACCTTGCCCGGCGTACTGTAGCAAAATACAGGGGTGAACTTGATATTGCATCAAGTTACGACCGGTGAAAATTAAATTACCAGCTGGAGGGTCAACATGACTACAGAAATCAAATGCGTTCATTGTGAAATAGACGACACAGTAAGACAGAAACTGGAAAGCAAGCTGAAAAGGCTTGATTATGCTGAAGAACTTATAGTAAATCTTGACTTTACGATTACGCTTGAAAAACAGTACAGACTTGAAACCAATGTCCATTTCAGATGGGGACAGATCCATCATATAAAAGTTGAAACATTTGATATTATCAAGGGTATTGAACTTCTGGTTGATAAACTGGAACAGAAAGTAACAAAAGAAAAGGAAAAGGTACAGCATCACTAATAATGGAAATATTTACAATTCTTGATCTTCTTGATCTTGACTTAAGGGAACATAACGATCTTCAACTCAAATGCCTCGGCGGCAGGCCCGGGCTCGTTAATCAGATCAACGTGCCCAATTTCAACAGACCCGGGCTGGAGCTTTCCGGTTTTTTTGAGAAGTTCGCGAACGACCGGATACAGATTTTCGGCAGCGGCGAAAACGCCTATCTTGAAAAGCTTTCGGTGGAAAACAATTACGAGACGGTGAAAAAACTCTTTTCCTATGAAATCCCGTGCTGCATTTTCACCTATGAAATGAAGCCCAGCGACAGATTTCTTGAAATTGCCGAAGAAGCCAAATGCCCGATTCTGCAGACTCCCCTGCCCTCGACCACACTTGCCACGAGGCTTCTGCGCGCACTGGAAACTGCGTTTGCACAGAAAAAACTGATACACGGCGTACTGGTGGAAGTATTCGGAATAGGATGCCTGATTGTAGGCGACTCAGGAGTCGGAAAGAGTGAATCCGCACTTGAGCTTATAGAAAGGGGACACCGGCTTATTGCAGATGATTCGGTGGAACTACAGTGCGTAAGCGGAAATATAATAATGGGAGCAGGCCCCAATCCATCGGTAGCGCACCATATGGAAATCAGGGGACTCGGGATAATCAATATAAACCAGCTGTTCGGAGTCGGAGCGATCCGCGACCGAAAGCAGATCCAGCTTATAGTGGAACTGTAAGAATGGTATTCCGGAAATTCATACGACAGGGTCGGCACCGAACAGAATACAAAGGAACTGCTCGGTGTAAGCGTTCCCTGTGCAACGATTCCCATAAAGCCCGGAAGAAACATTCCCATATTAATAGAAACAGCAGCCATGAATGAGCGTCTTAAAAAAATGGGATATCATTCGGCAAGGGAATTCAACCAGAATGTTCTGCGCTGGCTGGAAAGTGAAAATGCCAGAAACCTTTACTCCCAGAAGCGTGACATATTTTAAGAAACAAATATAATACTGTTATTTTGACGGATTTCAGTATAAAGTAAATCCCTGACAGACATACAGATTTAAGGGAAAAGATGAGAGAACAGGAAATTTCGATACTTAACAGAGCAGGCATCCACGCACGTCCGGCTGCACTGATTGTGCAGAAGGCCAGCGAATTCGAATCCAGTATTTTAATGGAAAAAGACGGAAACCAGATAAACGCAAAATCAATTATGGGAATAATCACACTCGGCGCTATCCATAAATCAGTGATAAAAATAAGAACAGAAGGCAGTGACGAAGACGAGGCAATGGCGGCTATTGTCTCTCTTTTTGAAAACAGATTTGAAGAAGAATAGCATTTTTATATTATTTCTATTCTGCACGGCAATCCTCGGGGCCCTTGACCAGGAAGTGAATATCTCTTCAGTGCAGAGCGGAATTTCTCTGGAAATATCGGTTAAAAATCTGGACCAGTCCGTTCTTGTAAAAACACTGGAAGAAGGTCTGCGCTGCGGAATTACTTTTGAAATCAGGCTGTATGAAAAAATCAGGGCAGTCGCCGATAAATTCATCAGTTCCACAGTAATTACGCGTGAAGGCAAATGGGACCCGTTCAGTGAAAATTATCTTATTTCGCAGGATGAGGAATTTTATCAGTACAGCGATTCAATTGAGCATTTCTTTACAGTCTTTCTTCATCTTGATAATGTAAATATTCCTTTTGAAAAATCCGATAACTCGCAGTATTATATTCTATGCAGAGTAAAGGTGGAGACGCTGAAATTTGTCCCCCCCTTCCAGCTCATTGCTCCCGGTATGGGCATTTATTTCCCGTCCACTTCCTGGGAGAAATATGTTATTATGTAACTGGAAAGTAAATGCTTAATGAACGATTAAATAAAGCTTCACGCATCGGCCTGATTGCAGTTATTCTGCTCTATGTAATTATAGTAATTCTTCTGATATGGTTTTCAGACCGGATCCTGAATGACATTTCCACCGGAAATCCGGTATCCAATTCAATATTCATCCCGATAATCATCATTATTCCACTTTTACTGTTTATAATTATTATGTATCAGGTTTTCAGGACCGTCCGCTCAATCAGAAGAAAACAGTCGGGCGCACGCTTCCGGACAAAAATACTGATTCTGTTTGCGGTTATAACCCTGTTTTCGGGAATCCCGCAGGGTATTCTTTCTATTAATCTGATATCAACAGCCATGACCTACTGGTTCGCTCCCGATGTAAAGGAAGCCCTGGAAGGCGGGGTTTCAATAGCACTTCAGTATTACACGGGAATAAATGACAATATAACTTCGGTCATTGAAAATCCCGCTCTGAAACGCCTGACAGAAGAGACCCCGTACAGCCATCAGCGGATATGGTCATTTCTTCAGCAGAATTACCCTTCAATTTCAGGTATGCAGGTTTTTACGCCTGGTGATAATCCTGTCTGGTTTTCCGGAGACGAAAGGAGCAGACTGGAATCGGCCCCCTCATTCGGACCGGACAAGGGTATCCTGCCCAGGAACGATTACCAGTCGCTTACGGTACTGCGCGGCATCTACACTTCGCAAGATTACAAGTATGTTTTTTCAAGCATCCTTCAGGAAGATTTCAATAAAACCGCGGAATCCCAGACAAGTTCGCTGGAAGCGTTCACCCAGATGGACAAGTTCAAGGGCCCCTTAAGATTCGCGATCTTCGCCCTTTTTGCCCTCTTTTCGCTTCCGCTAATCCTAATCTCGCTGATGCTGGCCTTTCTGCTTGCAGAGGAAATCGTTTCTCCGGTCATTAACCTCGAAAACGCAACGAAACGTGTGGCCGACGGTGACTATTCATTCAGAATACTCGGAAGAAAAAACGACGAACTTTTATTCCTTGTGGAATCCTTTAACCAGATGATCAGCCAGATCGAAAAAACAAGGTATCAGTCGATGCAGACCGACAAACTTGAAGCCTGGCAGGAAATCGCCCAGAGACTTGCCCACGAGGTAAAAAACCCTCTGACCCCGATAAAGCTTTCTGCCGAAAGAATACTTAAAAAATATCAGAACAGAGAAGACTTAAGCAAAACCCTTCCCAAAGCGGTGGATTCCATAATAAGGGAAGTCGAGAATATGGACAAGCTTATCCAGGAATTCCGCGATTTCTCCCGACCCCCTGCCCTTTTCCAGAAAAAAGAGAGCATCAACTCGGTTATTTCCAATGTTACTGCAACTTACACATCAATTTATCCCGACGTCCAGATCAAATGGAACCAGGGAAAAGACATGTCGCCGTTTATCGACAGCAAACAGATAAACAGGGTGCTTACCAATCTATTAAATAATGCCGCCGAGGCAATGAAAGGCTTCGGCCAGATTCATATAAGGACAGACCTTGTCAGAAAGGGAAATAACGAGTACTGTAGAATACAGGTAGAAGACAACGGACCGGGAATACCGGAAGAAATGCATGGACAGGTATTCAATCCCTATTTTACAACCAAAGAAAGCGGCACCGGTCTCGGCCTGGCAATTATCGAAAGGATTATTTTTGATCATGCGGGAAGCATCTGGTTTGAATCGGAAAAAGGGACAGGAACTACTTTTTTTATTGATCTTCCCATGGAGAGCCAACGGTGAGTAAGATTTTAATTATTGATGATGAGCCTGGTATCCGCACTGTCCTGTCCGATATATTTGAAGATGAAAAATATAACGTAATTACAGCAGCCGACGGAATAGAAGGCCTGGCAATACTTAAAAACGAAAGCATTGATCTTGTCATACTTGATATCTGGCTTCCCAATATGGGCGGAATTGATGTCCTGCAGGAAATAAAGAATAATTTCGCCGAAACCGAGGTAATCATGATATCGGGCCACGCCAATATCGACCTGGCTGTAAAGGCCGTAAAACTCGGCGCCTTTGATTTTATCGAAAAACCGCTGTCGCTGGACAAACTTCTTAACATAGTTCGCAACGCCCTTAAGCTTGATTTGCTGCGCAAGGAAAACCGTAATCTTAAAACCTCCCTTTTTATAGAAGATGAAATGATCGGCAGCTGTGAAGCAATGAGTGATATCCGGGAAAGGATTGAACAGAGCGCCGCCTCCAATGCCCGTGTCCTTATTACCGGAGACAACGGCACAGGAAAGGAACTGGTTGCCAGGGAAATACACCGTAAAAGCAAACGTGCGGGAGGGCCATTTATTGAAGTCAACTGCGCAGCAATTCCGGATACGCTTATCGAAAGCGAGCTTTTCGGCCATGAAAAAGGGGCATTTACAAGCGCCGTTTCTCGCCGCAAAGGCAAATTTGAACTGGCCCATAAAGGAACGCTTTTTCTGGACGAAATTGCCGATATGTCGCTGAGCACCCAGGCAAAGGTCCTGCGGGCAATTCAGGAAATGAAATTTGAACGTGTCGGCGGCGAAAAATCGATAGAAGTTGATGTAAGGCTGATTGCCGCCACAAACAAGGACATAAAAAAGGAAATCGAAAGAGGTAAATTCCGCGAAGACCTTTTTTTCAGGCTTAATGTTGTGCCTATTGATGTGCCTCCGCTTAAAACCCGCAGGGAAGATCTTCCATTATTGCTTGATTATTTCATGGAAAAGTTTAAAATAGATAACAGGGAAAAGATGGTAGTTTCGGCTGATGCCATGAAGGCCTTGAAAGCATATTCCTGGCCCGGCAATATAAGAGAACTGAAAAACTTTGTCGAACGTCTGACAATAATGTCGGACGAAGACACCATCAGCCCCGAAATGGTTACCCACTTCCTCGGCGAAAACAAAGCCGGCAGCAGCACTTCGGAACTTAAAGATTATGTAAATCTGAACCTTAACGACGCAAAAAATGAATTTGAGAAGAAATTACTGGTTTATAATCTGGAACAATGCGATTATAATATATCAAAGGCTGCAGAGAAACTCGGCATCTATCCGAGCAATCTGCATGGGAAAATAAAAAAATTAGGAATAGAGATAAAGCGATGAAAAGTTTAACGAAAAGACAGAGCGAAGTACTCGATTTTCTGAAAGCCTTTATTCAACGCAAAAAATATCCGACAATGCGTGAAATTGCCGCACATTTCAGTATATCGCCAAAAGGCGCATACGATCATATCAAGGCTCTTGAAAAAAAGAATTTTATACACTGCAATATCAACCGGTCACGGGCAATCGAGATAATTGAAGACGAAAACGCCGAAAAACCGTTCATCAAGGTACCGCTTCTGGGTAATGTAGCCGCAGGGCTCCCTCTTCTGGCCGAAGAGAATCTGGAAGGAACTATCAACCTGCCGATCGGCAATCTGGGCAAAGGCGATTTCTTTGCACTCCATGTGCAGGGAGACAGCATGCAGGATGCCGGTATTCTTGACGGCGATATTGCCGTATTTATCCAGCGGCCGACAGCAGACAACGGCGATATAGTTGTTGCCAGAATCAATGACGAAGCCGTTACACTGAAAAGGTTTTACAAAGAGAAAAACCGGGTCAAACTTAAGGCCGAAAACCCGGCTTATCCGCCTATTTACACCCAAAACGTAAAGATACTGGGAAAATTAAAATCGATCCTCAGAAATTATGAGTAGTGTCTTTCTTCTTCTTGGTCCCGAACTCGGGGAAAAGGCTGATTTTATCAGAAAGATAAAAGCAGATCTGAAAAAGAAAAGCGAAAACAATTACGAGACATTCAAATTCTATCCGGACGAAAGCGAAAAGCAGTCAATTATCGAAATACTGAAAAACGAAGGGCTTTTTTCCCTGTGGAAACTTGTGCTTGTATACAATGCCCAGAGTCTGAATCAGGGCCAGGTAAGGGACCTGAAGGATTTCTGCGAAAAGCCGTCCGAAAGCACCGTGCTTGTACTATTAAGCGAAGAAATGAAAATCAGCAGGGAATTAATGGCTCTTGTTCCCCAAAAGAATACCGTAATGTTCTGGGAGATGTTTGAAAACAAAAAGAGGGACTGGATAAACTCCTGGTTTCACAGACAGGAAAAGCATGTTGATCCGGAAGCAGTCGAACTTTTACTTGAACTTGTCGAAAACAATACCCTTGATTTAAAACGCGAATGCAGCCATCTTGTTCTTTTTTACGCAGATGAAAAGAATATCACGGCGCAGATAGTGGAAGATTTTATTTACCATTCCCGCGAGGAAAATATCTTCAGCCTCTTTTCAAGGATTGCGGCCCTGCAGTACCAGGAAGCGCTTGAATCATTCTGCAAACTCCTGAATTCCGGTGAAATACAGCCCGGGACACTTGTCTCATCGCTGTACTGGCAGTTCAAGAAACTTGCATCCTATATCTCGCTTGCAGTCCAGCGCTACCACCACAACGAAATCTGCGAAAAACTCAATATAAAAGGAAAAAGAAACCAGCAGCAGTACCTGAACGCATCGAAAAATTTCAGCATCCGCAACTGCGCCGATATAACCTCACTCTTCAGCGAATACGACCGCATCCTCAAGGAAAGCCGCGGCGAAATGGGCCGCATCCAGGCCGAGGTATTTCTTTATTATCTGATTGTAAAGAAAGGCAGGAAAGAGGGACTGCCGATGAGTCTTAACGTAAAATAAGCTCACGCGACGACGCTACGTTTTTTTTGAGAGTAGAACGGGCTTTCGGGTAATCGTTTCTTTCTTCAAAAAATATTGTTATAATTGTTAACTACTCTTTTTAGTCCGTCTTTCAGATATGGTGCCCCAAA
>CAZKOK010000135.1:0-8784 GCA_964554355.1 uncultured Spirochaetia bacterium
CCTTCGGATTGTAGTATTTGCTTATTACTTTGTGGATGTCCATGTAACTGAGCATAGAATATAGTTCCTGTCAGGACAGCATTATTACAGTCCTGTAAAATGTAAATAATGTCGCTAATTCAGTTTTACGCTGCTGCCTTCAAGCGCCACTGATTTGTCGCCTTTTACGGTTATGTCCTTGGACCCTTCCTGCTTGATGTTTTCGGCTTCCATGGTCAGTGCTTTTTCGGCCTTGAATTCTATTTCTTCGGCTTCGATCGAGATAACGCCTTTGGCGCTTATGCTTATGTCCTTGTCGGTTTCGATGTTCATAAGTTCGTCACCCATCAGCATTTCGATTCTGGTGGCGGCATCGGGACTTAAAAGCTGTATTTTTTCTTCGCCGTCGGTGTCGTCCAGGATTATCCTCAGACCGCTGCGGCTTCTGATGAAATGCAGGCTGTTGTTGCCGTCGTCGTTAAGATCGGCGTCTGAGTTTTCCTCGGTCAGGGGCGGCGTCATGTTCTGGTTGTAGAGTGAACCGAGCACGACTCCTTTTTCGAGAGTACCGTCGAAGAACATGACTACGACGATATCTTCAAGCTCCGGAAGACAGAAGACTCCGGTTTCTTCCCCCGAAAACGGGCTAAGTACCGGAAGCCAGTCGCTTTGCGTGTCGGCTCCGCCTTCGATTTCCGGTATGCTTACCTTGACTCTGCCCAGTTTGTCCGGGTCCTGATTATCTGTTACTATTCCATGGAAAAAACAGGCTTCCTTACTCATTTTTTATTCTCCGTTTTGTTTGGTTCTTTTATATTTTCGGAAAACCGAACAATATGTTTTCATGTTTTAAAATCAACTTTCAGGCTGTAGATGGAAAACATTATAAATATATAATTTGAATATACACCTGATCCGGGGAAAAACACGGAACAACGTTTGTTTATTTGCAGTTTTTTACAGCCTTGATTCCGAAATCCTGCCCGCAACCGGATGTTAATTCTACTATGTCAAACCCCGATTGTGCAAGTAAATTCTCCAATATTTTCGTATGGTGTTTTTCCAGTACAGTCATAATGAATTTCCCTCCGGGCACCAGTACGCGGCAGGTTTCGCTGAAAATTCGTTCCGGAGGGTCGCTGCCCAGTCCTATAACTGTAAATGAAAATGCAGCATCGAAATAACAGTCAGGCCAGGGGAGCTTTGTAATATTTCCCGTCATGATGTTTTCGATTTTTTTCGCTCTGGCTGCCTTGACCATTTCGGGAGAAAAATCAATTCCGAAGTATTCCGGACCCTTGATGGTTGCTTCCTTTTTCATGTAATCATGGAGTAGTCCGGTACCGCATCCCAGGTCAATTATCTTTTGTCCGTATATTAGATTTTCCTGTTCCAGCATTGTCCTGAATTTGACATATTGCAGATTTCGGAAATTCTGATCATAAATTTCTGCACTTTTATCATAACTTTTGATTAAAATATTGTTATTCATGCAATACTTTCCATGGTTTTTGCTGTTTTTATTGACAGAACAGGAATTTCTAGTACATTGTGATATAGTAAGTAAATATACTGTAACTATATATAACCATATTACGCTATTACAATACACTATATGTTAGACAAGTTAAAGTAAAGAATGAAAAGTAACAATTTTCTTGGTACAGGTGTCTCCTTCCCGGTTAAGATCGGTGAACACGGCAGGTTCGATTGGGACACCAACGAAAAAAGCATAGAAAACTCGATAAAAATAATCCTTGGAACAACAAGGGGAGAAAGAGTCATGCGTCCTGATTTCGGATGCGATCTGAACAATCTGGTTTTTTCTCCAAACAGTCCCAAAACCTATGCCCTTGCCAAACATTACATAGAAGAATCGCTTCATAAATGGGAGCACAGGATTGTTCTGGAAGAAGTGATTGTTGAACCGGACGAATATGACGAAGTCAGGATAAACATTTCCATAAGATACAAAATCAGAAGCATTAATACCTATTTTAATATGGTATATCCATTTTACTTAGAAAGGGGAGAAAGTGATACCCAGTCCCAACTTGGATGACAGAACCTACAAGGATATTCTTAATCAGGCAATATCCCTTATTCCTCATTATTGTCCGGAATGGACAAACCATAATGCCACCGATCCGGGGATAACTCTGCTTGAGTTGTTTTCCTGGATGACCGAGATGATAATTTACAGGCTTAACAAGGTCCCTGAAAAAACCTATCTGGCCCTTCTGGACCTTCTCGGGCTTACTTTGTCTCCGCCGCAGTCTTCGCGCGTTCTGCTTACCTTTTATCCTGTGGAAGGGTACAAGGACAAGGTTAAGCTAAAAAAAGGTCTGCAGGTCGGGACCGAAGCGAAAAAAGGAAAAGATCCCGTTATTTTTGAAACTGAAAAAAGTATTTCAATACAGAATTTCGGAATAGCTTCCTGCTTCGGTCGTCACAAGAACAATATAACCGATAATCTTGGCGAACTTGCAAAGAACGGCGGCTACAGGCTGTTTAATGCAGAAGATGAAATTGAACGCAAAATATATATTGAATCTTCGATTTTCGGTTTTCTTAATGAACCGAATGTTGTGTCGCTGACTTTTGATACAAGTTATAAAATCAATTCGGTTAATGATGAAATTATCAATTTTCTCTCCTGGGAATACTGGAACGGATCAAAATGGGTTGATGTGGAATCCCAGGCCTCTGTGCACAAAAACAAAAAAGAAGACAATCAGATCTTTTTCCAGGGGCCGCTGGATATTACGGAAACCGGTGTAAACGGCAAAACCGGGTTTTTCATGAGGGGTTCTGTAACAAGGATTCCGAAAAAGCATAAATGTTTTGATATTTACAGCGTTCTGACAAAGCTGATCTTTGTTGGCGACGGGCTTCTGCCTGAACAGACGCTGATGAATATCGACAATATGGTTTTCACTCCGGTTGATCTTGCAGTGGATTTCAAATTTTTTCAGGACCATCCGAAATATAATGATTCAGTCTATATTTCATCAGGCGAGGTTTTCAGTAAAAAGGGTGCAAGGATTTCAATCCTTTTCGGTCTGAGTGAAATGAACTCCGAAGACAATATTAACAGGACAATCCAGTACAGACTGGAATACTGGAACGGACGGGACTGGGTAAGTATCGGCAGTACCAGTCCGCTGAATCCGGCTGTCAAGATGGGCAGATACAAGCTTGACGACGGGACCAAGGGGTTTCTCAAGTCGGGTACGATCTCTTTCAATTGTCCCAATAATTTCAGCATGACTGAAGTGAACGGCGATAACAGCTACTGGCTCAGGATCCGGATAACTGCCGGAGACCTCGGCAAGGGCGGACAGTTCCGCAAGAACGAGAGCGGCTCGATGGAATGGACTTTTGATGAAAACGTCGTCGCGCCCCTTTTCGGAAGGCTCCGTCTTTCCTATGATGCCAGCAAACAGCCTGCTGATACGATATCTGTGTATGATAATTTTGCCTTTATTGATCACAGCGAAGCAATAGGGAAAAACCTGGTCCAGGATGAAGAAAAAAAGGATATTTCACTGTTTTCGCTTGATCCTGAAAAATTTCCTGTGGTTTATTTCGGTTTCGATAAAAACTTTCCGGACAATGAAGGTTCGATATACTTCCGTGTTGACGAGAAAAACAGGATTCTTGACCCTGCAAACTATTTCATCCGCAAGGATTATATCAGCAGTAAACCGTCCAGGCTGTTGACTCTTAACTGGCAGTACTGGAACGGTAAAAAATATATTCCTCTTGCAGTTAATGATTATACGGACAGTTTTCATGAATCCGGTTTTGTGGAATTCATTGTGCCGGAAGATTTTAAAAAGCATGATGATTTCGGCAAGGACCTTTTCTGGATAAGGCTTGTTTTTGAAGGGGGGAGCTTCGAATCGATGCCGGTAGTTAAGGCAATGCATATGAATTCGGTATACGGTCTGCACCGCAGGACCCATGAAAGAGAGATTCTCGGCGGTTCAAGCGGCCTGCCGGAACAGAGTTTTGAAATAATCAGACATCCGATCCTTCCGGGTTTCAGACTGGTGGTAAAGGAACCGGCAATGCTTCCCGAGAAGGAAAGGCTTGAACTGGAAAAGGAAGAAGGTCCGGACGCAGTAACTATCCGGAATAACAGCAAGGGGAAAGAGGAAATATTTGTCCGGTATCATCAGGTAGACAATTTCCTCTCTTCAAGATCATATTCAAGGCATTATATACTGGATTACAGGAATAACAGAATTGTTTTTGGTGACGGAGTAAAAGGAGCTATCCCGCCAAGATACAAGAACAACATAATTGTCGAAGAATACTGTACCGGAGGAGGAGAAACAGGAAATGTCGGTGCGGGGACGGTAAGGGTCCTTCGTGAAAATGTTCCGTTTCTTTCGGGTGTGGAAAATCCATATCCGGCCGAAGGAGGCGCCGATCTTGAAAATCTGGCCAGTCTGAAGGCCAGGGCTGCAGGTGTTATGAAAAGTCTTAACAGGGCGGTAACTGCGGAAGATTATGAGTGGCTTTCACTGGAGGCGTCGGCATCTGTTGCCCGCGCAAAATGCCTGGGAAAATTATCCGGCAAAGGCGAAGTAAGGGTAATTATTGTTCCCAGGATATTCGGAGAGAAAAACGAATTGGTAAAACCACTGCCGACGCAGGAACTGCTGCGCAGGGTCAAGGCATATCTGTCCGACAGAAAGCTTATCGGTACCAAATTGAGAGTGGAAGCACCGGTATATATTGATCTGGCTATAACCGTACAGGTTGTGTTAATGAAGGAAATCGTCGAAAGTGGTTATATAAAGGAAAAAGTACAGGCAGAGGTCAGACGTTCTCTTCATCCGGTATATGGAGGAGAACAAAACAGCGGCTGGGTTTTCGGATTTCCGGTACAGAAGGATTATATCGGGTCTGTAATAGAAAAGGTCCCGGAAATTCATCATGTGGAAGAAATAATCATAAAAAACCTGAATACCGGATTTGAAGATGATAAAATATCACTGGGAGAAGACTCCCTGGTATTTGTTAAGGAAGTTACAGTTAAAGAGAGGAAAAGTATTTATTAATGGCCTATAAACAGCATCAGGTAATGAAGCATTTTTTCACAAGTCTGAAAGACCATATCGGGGAATTCCTCGGGGAAAATGATATTGCAACCATGATACTTGATGAAAAGCCTGAAAATATAATAAAAAAGGATGTATCCGGAAAAACAGAAGCAAAAAAAACCGATATGACTATAGCTGCGGAACAGCCTGATTCTGCCGAAGCGCAGAATGGGAATACCTGTTGCCTGATTTCCTTCCTGGGATTTAAGGAAGTCAGACAGCATAACAGCATGAATAAAATCCAGATAAAAAGAAAAGATGATCAGGGAAATGAAATTGAATATCTGGTAAAACAGCCTTTTACGTTCGAACTTAAAATTGCAGCACTTATAGACGGAGAAAAAGTTGAAGACCGTATCACCTGCCTTGGTGAACTTGCCGGTTATCTCAAGGAAAACAACTGCCTTGATCCCGGCGAATTTGACTGGGCCGGAAATGAAGGGGCTTCAGTGCCGGTGGAAATCAGTCCGCTTGACAGTGAGCAGATGGAACTGGTTCCGGAAAAATATCGTCATTTAAGACCATATTCGATGGCGCTCAGTATGATCGTAGGTCTTGAATCTGCCGATCCGGCAAGTTTTACAAGGGTTAGAGAGCGGAAATTTACCGCTATCAAGAAGAACGAATTAAATTAAATAAAGGAGAAGAATATGCCACAGTACCAAACACCTGGAGTTTATGTTGAAGAAGTCTCCAGCGGGTCAAAGCCTATTGAGGCCGGGGCAACCAATGTAGTCGGTTTTCTGGGGATTGCCCAGAAAGGTCCGATAAATGAACCTACACTAGTAACCAACTGGACTCAATATACAAAAACTTTCGGCGGAATGCATCAGGGCGGCTGGCTTGGGCACGCCGTTTACCTGTTTTTTCAGAACGGCGGTACCAAATGCTACATCAACAATCTTGATGAATCCAAATTCAAGGAAGCGCCCAAAGCAGAAGCCGGAAAAGAAGATGCCAAGGCTGATGATAAGGCTGAAGCAAAGAAAGTGGATTACGTAGTAAAAAATCCTGATAACATTACCAAGCTTATCCTGGGCAAGGACGAAGGTCCCGGCAAAAGGACAGGACTTTTCGCTTTTAATCCGATTACAGACATTTCCATCGTATGTGCTCCCGGAGTAAGCGAGCCTGCAGCCCAGGATGCGATCCTGAGCCATTGCGAACAGAACCGTTTCAGAGTAGCTATCCTCGATGCGCCTGAAACAATCGAAAAGGGAATCGACACGATTCCGATGCCCAGGGACTCGACAATGGGCGCCTATTATTTCCCGTATGTAAAGATGTACGATTCCGAAGCCGATGTGGAAATTTTTGCTCCGCCAAGCGGAGGGGTTGCCGGAATCTATGGACGCGTGGACTCCACAAGGGGATGCCACAAGGCCCCGGCAAATGAAATTTTCAGAGGAGCTACAGGACTTAAGTATCCTCTTACAAATGCAGAACAGGAATTGCTTAATCCAAAGGGCATCAACTGCATCCGCGAATTCGAAGGCCGCGGAATCAGGGTATGGGGAGCAAGAACATTCTCGTCGGACCCGGAATGGAGATACATCAATGTACGCAGACTTTTCTGCATGATCGAAAAAGCCATTCAGGATGGAACTAACTGGGTCGTTTTCGAACCGAATACCCGCGCCCTGTGGAAGCAGATCGTAAGAAACCTTACTGCTTTCCTCCTGAGGATCTGGAAAGACGGAGCTCTTTTCGGCGACAGCCCTGAAGAAGCTTTTTATGTAAGATGTGATGATGAACTGAACCCGCCGGAATCAATTGACGCCGGTTATGTGGTTTGTGAACTTGGTATAGCACCGGCTAAACCTGCGGAATTCGTAGTATTCAGAATTTCCCAGAAGACGCTGAGTGAATAATATTTAAAACCATTAAAGGAGTAAAAAAATGGCAGAATATACCACAACGATGAAAACAAATTTTAAAGTTGAGATGGACGGGATTGAATACGGTAATTTTATTTCCGTTTCCGGCCTTGGGGCAAATGCAGAAATTACAGACGACATCGGCGGAACAGACAAAAATGCCAAGAAAATTCCAGGTAAGGTTAAATACGAAGTTGTTACCCTTACCCGTAACTCAGACCCGAAAGACAAGGTACTCAGGGACTGGTGGACAACCGTGGAACGCGGTACTCCTGAAAGAAAAGCAATTTCAATCGTATTCTTTGACAGGAACGGAATTGATGAAATTGCCAGAAGGAACCTTTTTGAATGTGTTCCCTGCGGCTGGAACATGTCGGATCTCAGCAGTACTGAATCAGGCGCAATCACCGAAAGCATCTCTATTGTTTACGAAGACGGCGACTGGAAATAATTTGTCTGCAGGATTGCGGTCTGTCTGTTTTTCAGGCAGACCGCTTGCCTGGATTGAGAAAAGAATATGAATAGCCAAACTTTGAAAATTCTTTTATGCCTCCTGCTGTTTGCTGTTTCGGGTTTTTCAGTCTCTGCTGAAGGCATAATGGAACTTTTTAAGAAACCTGAGCCGGAAGAAGTTCCTACTCTGCAGGAAATATTCGATGAGATGCCGGATACGATTCCGGCCATTGCAATTACCAAACCGGAGATAGACGGCGGAGTTGATCTGTATGCGGCCAGAGATATAATAAACAGCCTGATATCCGTTTTTATCAAACAGGGTATTTACAGACCACACAGTATAAATAACTGGCTTGATGATGCCTATCCCGGAAATGAGGATAATATCTCTGAATTGATTAAAAGAGTCGCAAAAGAAGAGTTTGAAGTGGAAACGGTTATGACTTCATCATTCAGAATGATAGACGGGCAGATATTGTTAAGGCTGGGATTTTACCACCTGAAATATCCGGATACACCGGTCTATTTCATGCGCTATTTCAGGAATATGAGCGAATGGGAAGGCCTGCTGCCCGGACTGCTAAAGGAAATGGAATTGAGGGTAAACGATTCCAGTTTGCCTTTGACTTCTTCAAGTGTCTATATAAAAAATTTTCCCGCAGAGCTTTTGCTTTATTCCGCACTCAGTTCAGGTGAATTTGAATATACCAAAATTTCCATTCTCAAGCTGGGCAATCAGGATTTCAGGGCTGATGAAGATGTTATAAAAGATCTCCTGACATATGAATTTTATTCGATGAAGCTGGTTAACGTAGTAGCTGATGACATGATGGAATATCGAAAAGACAATGGCAAGTCGCCCTGCCAATACATAGTTGACGGCAAACTCAGAATATCAGAAAAAGCCCAGATGCTTTTTTTCAAGGTGTATAAGCAGAATTCTTCGGGGAAGTCATCGCTGATTCTGGAGAATGAGGTTCCGATTGAAGGAATAACAATTGCATCCATCCAGGATTCTCTGCGTTATATAACAAAATTTGTGAATAACGAGATCATGTCTGATAAAGATCTTGATAAAGTCAGCTATAACAGTTTTAATCTTTCCAGGTGGGGAGATGTGCTTTTCTATAATAACTGTTACATCGGGAATCCTTCCCAGGTTAATTTTTGTCTTCCGATAGGTTTTAATTATTTTTCAGTACTCCCATATGATAAAAAAGGACTGTGGAACCCCGGTAATATAGACAAACCGAACGCTGCAGTTTTTGTATCACCTCTGGACGGTTTGGCGAAGATTTATGAAAGCGATGAAGCGAAACATCTGGAATTCCTGGAAAAGACAGGGAGTGAATAGATGA
>CAZKOK010000136.1:0-8776 GCA_964554355.1 uncultured Spirochaetia bacterium
ATGCTGAAGGTACTGTTCCCAGATTTTTATGGCCTTATTATACTGATTAAGCGCCTTGTAGCAGTCCGCCAGACCGAATAAGGCGTAATTATTGCCTTCATGATATTCAAGACATTTCAGATAATACTGAACAGCTTTCCGGAATTCACCTTTTTTACGTTCCGCATCGCCAAGGCCGACAAGCGCATAGTTGTTCGTATCATCAAGATCCAGAATTTTATAAAACATATCTTCAGCTTCATCAATCAGATTTTCTTTTAAAAGCTGGTATCCCCGTTTGGACAACTCTGAAATTTCATTTAGCATTTCGTCATTTTCTTCAGGCTGGGGCTCAATCTGCAAATCTTTAAAAAAATCACTCATAATATTTATTAATCCTTCTTATCATCAAGCCATATGCTTATGACTGAACTTATCTTTTCTATCAGGCTGTCCCGTTTTCCGGGAGCAGGCGCAAGCCAGTACATCTTCAGCGCTTCAATGTGATTATTATTTTTGAAATAATAATCACCGACTCTTATCAGGCCGTCAGTATAGCCTGTAGTCAGAAAAATCCTTTTTGCCTGCTCATGCTTTCCGGCATTAAAAAACTCGTTCCCTTTTCTGTTAAGGGCGGCTTTCTGGTCTTGCGGTATACCGGCAGGATCAGGTCGTGTCAGCTTGATAAATCCGGCATCCTTGCCTTTATCAAATAGCTCTTTCAGATCCATTCCTTGCCCTAACTATAATCAAAAAGACATGCAAAATCAAGTCAATTTGAGTAATCAAGTTAATTGACCTTTTGTAGATAATGGAGAGCCGGTTCCGGCTTTTTTATATGCAACGGCTGCGGCTTTTCCAAGCGCCTTGAACAAAGATTCGGCTATATGATGCCCGTTTACTCCATAGCGGCTCTGGCAGTGAAGATTTATTTTTGCGGAATTTGCAAATGCAAGCATAAATTCCCTTATCAGCGACAAATCAAAATCTCCGGCATAATTCTGGGGATATTCAACATTATAAACAAGGTATGGACGTCCGCAAGCGTCTATTGTAACTTCCGAGAGAGCATCGTCCATGGGAATGACGGAGTGTCCGTAGCGGCATACGGGACCAGTCTTTTCAGCAAGCTGGCTGAATACCTGACCGATAACCAGCCCTGCATCTTCGACCAGGTGATGAGGATCGACATCCATATCGCCCGAAGCCTTAATGATAAGTGAAAAACCTCCGTGAAATGAAAATTCATTAAGCATATGCGAAAGAAAAGGGCTTTCTGTTTTGATATCGATGGAGGAATTGTCCTTCATATCAATACTGACCGATATATCAGTCTCTTTTGTTTTTCTTTTCACACTTATCAAAGCCATAATTTACCTTCTTTCACTCTGCTCTCAGAATATCCGCGAGTTTATTTATTTTTCGGTAATGAATCTTATAATATGCAGGGTTTGCGATAATCTTTACTTCTATATTTTCAAGTGTATCAAGAATCTCCAGATCATTTGCCTTGAGGGTGCTGCCGGTTTCGACAAGGTCTACTATATATTCAGCCAGACCAAGTACGGGAGCAAGCTCTACGGATCCGTTCAGTTTGATAATTTCAACAGGAGTTGCAATTGAATGATAATAATCACGTGTAAATTTGGTAAATTTGGTTGCTACCGTAATTTTCTTTCCTGAAGGCGGTTTCCGGATGCCGGTTTTTGCCGCCAGACACATTTTTGTGCCGCCGAAGGGCAGAGTCATCAGTTCGTAAAACTGGTAGCCCGATTCGTAAATAACATCCGAACCGCAAATTCCGATTCCTGCAATTCCATGGGTTATATAGGTCGGCAGATCGGAGTTTTTTACTGCAAGAAATTCAAATTCGCCGGATTCATCGCGTGCAATCAGTTTTCGTTTTCCGAAGGAAAAAGGGTATCCTTTTTTTTCAAACAGCTCCTGGACCAGATCAAGGAGTCTGCCTTTCGGCAATGCAATAGTTATGGGCTGATTGTTCATAGTATTACGGTCTTTCCTTTTAATCTGAGCTGTTCAGCATTCTTAAAAGCTTCCTGGAAATTCTTTCCCGATGCTTTTTCTATGTTGTCTCCGATACCGAACCTTTTGTGGTCCTTTAAAAACGGTTCAATCTTCCTGAGCATCATACTGAATCCGACAGACTGGCAGTCGAGACCGAACTGTTTTAAAAGACCGTCATACCTGCCTCCCGAAACGACTGATGAGTCAATTCCGTTCATATAAACCTGGAATGCAGTCCCGGTATGATAATGCTGAGTACCGATTTCCGAAAGATCAATCCTTATTTTTGAGGTTTTTTCCAGCTTTTCGAGATTTTTGCAAAGCTCTTCAAGATACATCAGTTCTTTAAGGACCGGCTGATGCACGAGGTTTTTGTCATTAAGGTCCTTTATTAAAAGCCGGAATTCTTCAGGCTCTCCGATAAATTGAAGTATCTCAAGTACTTTCTGCCAGGCAGGGTAACCCTGTTCCTTCAGAATATCCGCAATTTTACTGAATTTTCTTTCAAAAAGGTATTTTTTCAGGGTTTCCTTGAGTTTTCCGCCCATGGAAGAGAACAGATTTTCAAAAACCTTGCGCGAACCAATGTGGACAAAGACATCAATTTCCAGAAGATTGATAACAGCAAGAAGCAGAAGTATTATTTCCAGTTCTCCCTCGATACTGCCTTTTCCCACCAGTTCTGCCCCGATCTGAAAAAATTCGTTTCTGGAAATGTCTTCGGAGTTTTCATGCCGCAGAATGGTGTCGGAATAGCAGATTCTTGCCGGAAGCCTGGACTGATTAATAGCCAGACCTATCTGTTTTGCCAGAAAAAGAGTTACATCCGAACGCAGCATTAACAGATCTCCGTCCCTGTCGACAAGCCTGTAACTGCGGTCGCGCGCAGACTGGTCCATACAGTCATGATAAATATCGTAAAAATCAAAAACCGGTGTTTCGATAGGCAGGTAACCCCAGGAATGAAAAATCGTATTTATTGCATGTGTAACCTGATTGTGAATATAGGCTTCATTCAGATAAAACCCTTCGGTGCCCTGGGGGACCTGAAGCAATGTTTTTGATCCGGTAGACACGATAATTGCTCCTTGATATAGGCAAAGTATAGATATTTAGTATATCGGTTCTTTTCTCTATTGAATAGAGCGGCCGTTTTGATAAAAAAATTCCTTTTTTTTTAGATTTTTTGGATAAAATGGAATTTACGTAATATCTTAGATAATAGAAGCTTGGGAGGCGAGATTTGGAAACCTCAGATAAAGAAAGACTGCAGCTTAATACTCATCCGGAAGAAATGAAGGAAGAGTGTTTGAATATAAAAATAGATAAGAATAATGAGCTGCTCCGCGAAAAAGATTCGCTGGCTGACCGCTGGAACAGCTGGTCCTCTATAATCAGGAACTAGACTTATTTCTGAAAAATCTTAAGTTGGATCTTCCGTATTTTCTCAAATCGTAAAAAGCGAGATTCCCGATTCTGTCGGGCCATTTTTCCTCTCCGGGATGATGAATGATACAGCGTCCTTCCGGTTCGCACAGCTTTCTCTGGTCTATAAGTTCAAGGAGTTTCTGTTTTTCAGCAAGCGGAAAAGGCGGATCAAGATAAATGATATCAAATTTCCGCGGACAGCGCTTAATGAACTGCTGCGCGCTCATCACCCATAATCTGGGGGCTTTTTCGGCAATTGAAAGATTTTCGATGACAGTCTTTTTTTTCCCCCGGTCTATTTCCACGGCTTCAATATGACTGGCACCCCTCGAAGCAGCCTCAATGGCTACAATCCCCGAACCGGAAAACAGGTCCAGAAAAGAATAACCGTTAAGGTCTCCCAGAATGGAAAAAAGCGATTCCCGCATCCTGTCCATTGCCGGTCTGATAGCCCCTTTGGGACATTTAACTGTTCTGCCTTTGTAAATCCCGCCTGTGATTCGCATAAAATCAATATATCAGATAATTCAAATTTGAAAAAGAACCGCGAAGATGGCACGAATGCTGGAATTGTGGAATGTGTGGAATGGGGACAGACTCATAATCCCCGATCCCAATATTCGTGTTAATTCATATCCATTCGTGTAATCGTTGTTTATTTCGGTTGGCCGTATTCAATTAATGCTGTATTTTAAAAGATATGACAACGGTAACTGCTGCAATTATCATACAGAATAGAAAAGTGCTCATCTGCCGAAGGAAAAAGGGTCTGAAAAATGCGGGCTTATGGGAATTCCCCGGGGGGAAACTTGAGGAGGGGGAGAGTCTGCAGAAATGTCTGGAAAGGGAGCTTTTTGAAGAACTCGGGGTAAAAGCAAAAGCCGGAGAAATACTCGGTGAAAGCATTTATGTATATGGCCATGGCACAATAAGGCTGATCGGGATTATGACTGAACTGGATTCGCAGAATTTTACGCTGACCGATCATGACAGGACTGAATGGACAGATATTGACAAACTTTCTGATTTCAGACTGGCGGAAGCCGATATTCCCCTTGCTGCGAAACTTCAGAATACAGGTATCTGAAACATTGTCTATCTGCTTCGACCAGGTGGACGTTTCCTCGCCCCATAGGGCATTATACTAAAGCTATAGTAAAAAACCTGCAGGAAAACAGCAATATTTTCAGTATTTTCTCAGGAATTCACTCGTATAATCATGGAATTTGATAACTCATTCTGCTGTCTGAATTCTGGCATGCATTTTGCATATTTACAGGTAGAGACTGCAAAGGAGTTTGTTATGGTTGATTATGTTAAGTCCTGTAAAAGCAATGAGCTGATGGAAGTCGGCAGACAGACAGAATTTGCCGGGTTCCTTTCCCAGGCTTATATGACACCGGAACTGGCAATTCAGATTGACCCGGCTGATATTTATGCTGTAATGCAGATGATTTTCACCATATCCAAATGCCTTGATAAAGATAATCCGATGATGACTTTTACCTACCCGAAAATGGAAGGAAGCAGCCTTAAAGAGATAGAAATTGTTGCAGGACTTGTCCATGATGACAAGGTTAAAATAGTGATTGCCGAAAAAGAGGATGGAATTTAAAGCTTCGAAAACCTGATTCCCGCAGATTGTTCCTGAAGGTATGTTATTATCCGGGAGCGCAGCTGTCTGATCGAATACTACCATGGCTTTCATCGCTGAATTGAAAAATCAGGATTTTCAGAATAAAATATATTAATCCAGATTCGGGAAAATGTCTTTGTTTAAAATCGTATAATCAGCTATAATCTCTGTCTGAAAGACCTTCTTCAGGAGGGACATTATGGCAGCTGAAAATAAAACCGAGGTGGCGGAGCTTGGAAAAGGAAGCAGGGAGCTTGCCGAAATGGTTTATAAATACCGTTTTGTCCTCTCTTTCGAAAACAAGGAAGAACCCGATTTTTCCATAGAAAATGCTGCAAAAGAAGTCCATGATTATTTTGAAAAAAAATATAAAGTGCTTGGACTGTTCGAAGAAGAAGATCTGATCGGGTTTGCAGTTGTAAGAAAGGTAAATCGAAAAAAGGAATTCTGGCTTGAAAGCATATATGTTTCACCTGAGTACCGTGGATTTGACAATGCCTCAAAACTGTTTGATTATGCCCAGGACCTGGCCAAAGACGGCGGTGCTGACGGGTTGAATGTTTCAGTTCCGCCGGATAATGAGGCTATGATAAAATTTATCAGAAAAAAAGGGTATACCACAGAATAGCTTGTGTTCAGTATTTCACTATTTTTATATATCAACCGATAATATACTGATGAGAAAGCTGTTTCTGATTTTGCTGATATTCATAATTTCACCTCTTTTTTCGCAGGAAGCCGCAGCGGCAGCAGAAAAGACTTATGAATCTCTTCCGGATGGATTCAACCGGATCCTGCTCGGTCTTTCGATGGAACAGACCAAGGACATTCTGAAAAGCGAAGACAATTTCTATTACCGGGGCGATCCCGATGTTTCCCTTCAGTCAAGGCCGAATGAATCATCACTCGATGTTGAAGGACTCAGCTATGTCTACAGGGGTATTTTTCAGTATTATGAAGACACCCTGTACATAATAATCATCATGATCGATCCCGAAAAGATGGACCACTATTCGATGTTCACGCATCTCACCGAAAAATACGGCCCTCCTGAGGAATTCAGTCCTGACAAATCTGTCTGGAGACAGGATGGAAAAATGCTTGTGCTGGAAAGGCCCGTTACCCTGAAATACATTGATGAAGATCTTTTCATCCAGCTGGTTGGAGAAAGCGAAGCAGAAAAATCGCTTGAATCTGAACTGAGGGAAGAGTTTATAAACCAGTTTTAGTACCTTTCGTATCAGCAGAAGAATACTGAATATTGTTTTACCTGAAAATGACTGATATAATACTCCTTCATGAATGTGGATAACAATAATGAACAGAGAGAAGGTCTGAAAACTCAGGAAACTGATAACAATCCAAAACCCGGAGAGTCGTTAAAAAAGCAGTTTGAAAAATATCCTGTTACAATGTCAATAATTACGTTAACGGGAATCATTTTTCTGCTTTTGAATATCGAAAGGTATTTACTTCACGGAACAGCTCTTTTCAATATACTTGCTCCAAATAAAATCAGTCTTTTTAACGGATATTTCTGGGGGATTTTAAGCAATCAGCTGGTGCATATTGATGTTATTCACTGGTTTTTCAATATGTACTGTGTTTTCCTTATCGGACGTCCCCTGGAAATAATATACGGAAAGAAGCTTTACCTTCTGCTGATTCTGTTTTCCGGTCTGGCAGCCTCTCTGGCGCAGACGCTTCTGTCAGTTTCAACCGGGATCGGATTTTCAGGTATTGTTTTCGGATTTGTCGGGTTTGAACTGGTCAGGTATATTCCGCCTGATGCCGGGCGTCATATATTGAATAAACGAAACATCATATTCCTGAATATATGGCTATTTGCCTGTCTTGTGCTTACAAAACTGAATATCCTTAATATCGGCAATGCGGCGCATTTCGGAGGAATGGCGGGGGGTATTCTGATCGGTGCAGGTAAAAGATATATAAGGTTCAAAAAACTTTTCCAGGTCCTGCTTGGACTTACGGCCCTGTTTTCCATTGTTCAGGTTTTTTACTCGCCGTGGTCTGATCTCTGGGTCCATCGTGAATTCATGGAGAAAGTACTTGAGTTTGATGAAAATGCAGATCCGACAGAAGAAAACACGGCAATTGCATACACTTATCTTCAAAGCGGTGAAGATGCATTAATTGAAAAAGGTCTGAGATATCTTGAAAGATTGTCCGGTAACGGGGACCTGATAAGCATGAACAATCTCGCCTGGTTTTATGCCACAACTTCTGACAATAAATATCAGAACAGAGAAGAAGCTGTCAGGCTTGCAGAATTACTCTGCAGGCAGACGAATTATGAGAATTATATGTATGTTGATACTCTGGCTGCCGCATACGCAAGAGCCGGAAACTGGGAAGAAGCGGTCAGGTATCAGGAATCGGCAATCAGGCTTTTAAAAAACGGCGGCATGGAAGATGATGCCGGTTTTAACCAGAGACTCAATCTTTACAGCAGTCACAAGGCATATACCGAGACCCTTAAGTAATAATGAATTAGGGTTCGGTTTATTTCCATCCGTTTCTGTACAAATTATGGACACGGCCTGTTTCGCCGTGTCCATAATTTGTGAAACGAACAGGAAATAAACTCTCACCTGACAGACCCCCCTGAAAGAGATACGTGTAGTAGTAGGTGTCAGCGATCGCCGACACGAAGGTTTTACGTTAATGAAACCCGAAATGGGGACAGACCCAAATTTATTTAATTACAAGCCGGTGCATGTTTTTATCCTCAATTACAATTTCCCATTCGTTTCTGCACAAGTTCTCCCGGAGTTTTCTGTCATGGCTTACTATAAGCATTGCGCAGTCAAGTCCCAGCAGGGTTTCCTCTATTGCTGTTATTGCGGGAAGGTCCAGATGATTTGCCGGTTCATCCAGAATGATCAGTTTTACCTGCCTGCGTACGGCAAATGCAAGCATCAGTTTTCTTGCTTCGCCCGGACTGAATGAACGGCTTTCAAGAACATGCCGCGGGTCGGAACCGAGTCGGGCTACAGTACTGATAATATCGCCTTTTTCTTTTGATGAAAGCTTTTCAAGTTGTCGGTTAAGCCGGCTGTAATCCTCATCACCCAGTTCCTGCGGAAGATACAGGATTTCATCTTCAGTCAGAGTCAGGGTTTCCAGAATTTTATGTATCAGGCTTGATTTCCCGGCGCCGTTTCTTCCTGTCAAGGCGGTCCTGTCACCCGGGGACAGAGACAACTCCGGGATATTCAATACAAGCTCATTCCCGGGAATTATTTTCTGTTCAGGCAGCCGGAACAGGAAATCACTTTCTGACCGGAATGCATCAACACGGAAACCCGTTTTACCTTTTTTTACAGTTCCGGCCTGTTCAAATCTTGTTTCAGCCTGTCTTATCCGGCCTTCAATCTGACGCAGAAGTTTTCCGCCCGTGCCGTCTTTGCCGCTTATCCTTGCCAGGTTCTTTTTGAATCTTGCATCATGGTCTTTCAGCGCTATAGCTTTTTTTGTGAGGGTTTTGTGGTGTTGCGCTTCCTGTGTTGTGGGGTTTGTCTCTTCTCTTTTTAATGCTTTAAGCTGATCATGTGTTTTCCGGCGTTCTCTTTCCAGGGCAAGGGTTTCCTTTTCGATCTCTTCCAGCGCACTGCTGATGTTTCCCTGCCTTAAATCAGATCCTCTTTCATTGATAAGCAGAGTTCTTGAACATAATCTGTCAAGGAG
>CAZKOK010000137.1:0-8773 GCA_964554355.1 uncultured Spirochaetia bacterium
CATAGCAAATTTTTAAGCAGTATCTATAATCCTATATCTGAAATGGATGATAGTACAAATAGGGAATATTGGATTTACACCGAAATGATAATTTATCTTCATAATGGAAAAGAATATTGTACATATCAAAAAGCGGAGCATCGAGAAACAGGGACCTTGTTCCGACTGTTGTAAATGGTATACCGAATCTCCTGAACATTCTTTCATAAAGCTGCTGGCTTCCGGTCGATTTCATCAGCACAGCAAAATCCGAATATCCGGCAGAACGGCCGTCCCCGACTTTCAGGCTTTCTTCCTGTACGGACTGCCTGATCCATGAGGCTATCAGATATGCTTCAGCTTCGTCAGATCCGAGATATTCACGTGTATCGGATTCAGGATTGTATTCTTTTATCCATATTTCAATTTGCGGCAGCTGTCCGCTTTTTGCTTCCCTTGAGGTAAGCGCTGAATATCCGGCTTCATAATTTTCTTTACTGCATTCCATAACAGCCGGGAAAAGGGCGTTGTAAAAAGCTATCAGTCCAGGCTCGCTTCTGTAATTCTTTTCGAGAGTTATCAGTCTGCCGCCGTTTTCGGTCAGTTCATTCTGCAGCGTCTTGAAAACGCTTACATCCGCCCCCCTGAATCTGTAAATAGACTGTTTTTCATCGCCCACGAAAAAGAGTTTCTTTTTGTTTAGCCTGCCGGCTGAAGGAATTCCGGGCAGGGTCCTGCTGTCTTCTTCGGAAAGCAGGAACAGCAGGTCCTTCTGCAGAGTGTTATTGTCCTGGAATTCATCAATCATGATGAAGCGGAATTTTTTCTTGTAATGTTCCCTCAGCTTAAGGTCTTTTTCCAGTATATCTACACAGACGGACACTACATCATTAAATGTAAGGACTGCCTTCTCTCTTTTTATTCTGAAAACCTTGTCCTGCCACAATGATGTCAGCCTGTAAAGTTCCTTCAGGTCCGTCGCAGCATCAAGAACTGCAGAACATTCATAAACAGTTTTTCCGCAGTTATTGAGTTCCTCTATTAATTCCTTAAGAAGCTCAATCTCCGGGCCCTTCGCCCCGCCGAACTGTTTTCCTGCCCTGAACTTTGCCGATGCAAAATCCTTAGCCGTCTGTTCATGGCTGTTTTTCTTTTTCAGACAATCAAGTATTATCCGGCTGACTTCTCTTGCGCCTTCTGCCGCTTTTGCCTGTGATTCCGTCCTGAGAATCCGGCCGCAGATATCTTCTGTATCTGAAAATGCTTTTTCCAGTCTTTTCCTTAATTCAGCAAGCTGATTTTCCAGCTGTTTTTCAACATCTTTTTTTACAGGAAACGAAAAATAATTCAGCGCTGTATGAACAAGAAAGTTTTTCCAGATGTTATCAAATCCGGCTGCTGATATCAGTTTTCTGAAGGGTTTGCTGTTTCTGTGCTCAATAAAAAACTCAAGGGCCTCTTTTTCAATCGACTCCCTGAAAACTTCTTCATCAAGGGAAAACTCCGGAGGAATACCGTATCTGCAGACAGAGTTTCCTATAACTGTTTTGCAGAAACTGTCCAGAGTCGAGATCACTGCACTGTCGAAGTTTTCAAGCTGCTCAGCCATCAGCGGATCGGCTGAATGTTCAGAAAGCCGTTTATATATTCTTTCATACATTTCCGAAGCGGCTTTTCGTGTGAATGTAAGGGTCAGGATGTTTTCAACTCCGGTATTTTCTTCCTTAAGGAGTTCAAGATACCTTTCAGTCAGAACGCGTGTTTTTCCGGCTCCTGCTCCGGCGGCCACTACCGAGTTGTCTCTGATGTCTATTGCCTTTCTCTGGTCCGGATCAAAATCCATTTACTCTCCCTATCCCAGAAAGAACTTCTTTCTGCACAGTCCCTGAAATGCACATTCACTGCAGCTTTCATCATTTGCCGGGAACTTGCCCTCCCTTATCTGCCGCACAACTCCGGCGGCCAGCATTTCCAGGTTTTTAATAATCAGATCCATTTTATCCTTGTCTACCGTATTTCTGTCGGGACCGAAAACGGCTTTATATTTACCGTCCCGAAAACTGTAATAATATGCACGGCCGGGATCTTTTCCGTTTTTCCGCATTAAAAAAAGGTAAAAAGGAATCTGAATCGCACCTCGTCCGATTTCCATCCGTCCCACTGCCGAATTGCTTTCAGTGGAACCTTTTTTATAATCCACGATGAACTGACCATTTTTATCCGAAGAGACCCTGTCAATCTTGCCGGAGTAGAGAATCTCTGCTCCCCGGTCTGCATATTCAAGCTCAAGCTCAAGAGATTCCGGAACGGCATCGGCAAACTGTGCCTTTTCATTTTCCAGCCATGTAAAAACAGCCTTCTCTGCGTCTTCCATGTCCGAGAGATAAGCTGTTTCAAACCAGGGAAAAGATAATGCCCCGAAAACCTTCTTTCTGAAAATCGCCGCCAGGATTGTCTGAAGGGTCTCTTCAGGGACGGCAGAAAGTCTTCCTCCATTCTCCTGAACAAAATGGAAAAAACTCTCAAGAACTTCGTGCTCAATTGTTCCGATCAAACGATTATCGGTAAAGTCCGGATCTGTTTTCATTTCCTCAAGATGAAACAGTCTGTTGTTCAGATAAAAATATGCACAGGACAGACAGCAGTCCAGAGATGAAGCGGATATTTTGACTCTGTCCCCGTTTTCACCAAGGAGAGCCTGCATGATCTCCGGATCCACGGGGTCTCCTTCTGAATAATCCTTTTTTCCTTCTCCGGTATTAATTGAAATATAGTTATCAAGGCCTTTATGCAGGACGGAATAGGTTTTGAATGAAGCTTCACTGCGTCCCGCCCAGGTTTCCTTTTCAATTCTGTAAAAGCTGTTTTCTTCCCTGATTTTCCTGAGTCTGTCTTTTCTGATAAAAAAACCGGAAGGAAGTGCGGGACCGGCATTAGTCTCTCTGGCAAAAGAACAGACTGTCCCGCAGGAAAGATATGCCTTCAGAAAAGCTTCCGTAAAATCGCTGTCTTCGGCCCCAAGTACAATACGCTGGTCGTCCCTGAGAAACGGGAATGGTCTCTGTCGGACCCTGACTCCCGACTGGGTGCAGCCGCAAAGAATAAATATGTCAGCCGGAATCCCTGCGGCAACCCTGTACGGATAAACCTGCACACCTTTCTGTTCCTGCCGGGGAACATAAATGTGCTGTTCCAGCTGATCAAGAAATACTGCATACAGGTCAGGGATGTCAAGTTCCTCTGTATATTCCTTAAGGACTGACAGTTTTTTCAGATCAGCTATGCAGAGCTGATACTCGGCAAGACTTCTTTCGGAAAAAGCGGAAATATCTGCAAAACCGTATATGAATGCCTGGACTGCTTCGGCAAGTGAATCAAAGCCCCTGCATTCCCTTATTCTTTTTAATGCTTCGACAAGTTTTCTGTACCATGTTGTATATTCATCTTTTCTCAGCACTGCAAGGACAGCTCTCAGTTCATCCCGGCCGGAATATCCGGAGTTCATGACATAATTGGATCCTGCCAGACTGCCAAGCAGCCCTTTGAGCATTCTTCCTTCTTTCCAGGGAACTGCATTATCCGCAAAAACTGTCCACAGCATTCCGTTTTCAGGCTGTGATGACAGAAGCTGCCCGATATGGCGGAAAATGCGGGCGCCGGGCGAATCGGCCAGAGCATTCCCTCCTCTGACAGTAAAGGGGATTCCTCTGATGCGGAACTCCCTTAAGAGATAATTCTGCTCCTGTCCGGACACGCAGGTAACGGCTGCCGATGCATATGGATTTTCTGTAAACATCTTCTCAAATTCGCCCGCCGCCCAGCGGTTTTCTGCGCTGCTTGTATCAAATTCAAAAAGAGAAAAATCCCCGCCGGGTTCAGGAAAAAAATAAAAATCAATGTCTTTCTCTTTTTCCAGAATCGTACTGTATTCATAAAAATCGCTTATGATATCCGGCATAATTATCAGATATTTCCTGCCGGCAGTATCAATTTCCGGTCTGCTGCCGGACGGCTCAAAAAGACCATGTTTTTCCAGAAAAGCGGAATATTCCCTGAATACATACGAAAGATCGTCTTTTGGATTCCTGTCAAGCCCCGGCCCGAGAAGCTGCCTGGATGAATTATGGCTTATAAGAACCGATTCCAGTGTTTTTCTGAAATTTGAACTTAATTCGGCATGTTCTGCCGGGATAAAATATTTTAGGTTTTTTTCCTGTCTGTTTTTTTCCAGAATGTGCGCAGCAAAAAGGCTTCTTATTGTTCTGTTTACAGGTTTTTCCTTCTGAAAAAGCTGAAAACACTGTTCCTTGAAGGTGTCCCACGAAATAAAGCGCTCACGGTCTACGGCTCTGACCACGCTGTTTTTCAGAATAAAGGCCGCCCATTCCCAGGCCGCTATTTCCGAGGGGAAAACGAAAATCATTTCTGAATCAAAGTAAGAATTCAATATCCGGGAATATCTGCTGTTCATTATATGTTTGATCCTGAATCATACTACCATGCCTGATAGCGTCGATACAATAAAAATTCCAGAATTGACACATTACAGATGAACTATTACCATTGGATTTGGGGAAGGAAAAACCGTTTTGCGGATTACACGAAATGAACAGACAAGTCTTATAAACTCTCTGAACAGCTCTATTGATATAAAAACCATGATCTATATCGTCCGGACCCTGCTTTACGACAATTATGATATTTACGAAAGGACCGGATTCCCAAAAACAATTTCCATCCCCAAACGGGATGCACTTACCCAGATTCTGAATGATATCATTGAAAACAATCGTTATCTTGAATTCATTTCTTCCCTTATTGATCTCCAGGAGAACGGACACAAGGGGAGAAAAATAAAGGTAATCAACCTGCGCAATGTCGTCCAGGGAATCATAGAACGCGGATATCTGTATGATACCGAATTAAGACAGTTTGTTGAAAACGCTTCACTCAGGAAAACAAGAAACTGGGGTTTCCTGCAGAACGACAATGAATATACCCTTACCTTTTTAAGCATAGACCTTGTCCAGAACAGCAAGGCCGTAAAAAACAATCCCAAGGAAATTGTCCAGAAAGCATATTCGGACATCCGTTCCATGGTCAATGATGCCGTGCTGAGCCGCAACGGAAGATTGTGGGCATGGGAAGGAGACGGCGGAATTGCCGCATACGCTTTGGCGGACCGTCATCAGGCTGCTTCACTCAGCGCAATGGAAATTCTTCACAATCTGCTTATATACAATGGTACTTCCAATAAACTCAGTAATCCGCTGGAAATAAGGATGGCTGTACATAACGGACCCATTGAATATTCCGGCAATAACGAAGACCTGACAAAGAGTGAAACAATTCAGCAGGTCCAGAAAATTGAACATGAATATACTCCACCCAATTCCGTTACAATCAGCATCGTTGTACGCAACATGATTGATGATATAATCGCCAGACAGTTTCAGCTGATTGAAAACCACGGGCATTATCAATATTTTAATTACTCGGTAAAGCTGGAGAAATGACAAAAATATATTTATTAACAAAAGACAAAAAAATAAAAATCGCATTCAGCAAGGCATTTGAAGGAGCCTTATACAGTCTTGATATACTTTCGGAAGGAACATATATAAATCTCATCAAGAAAATGCTGAAAGGCTCTCTCGTATACATTGATATCCAGGAATACGACGAGGAGGAACTTCAGTCGCTTCTTCAGTACCTGCCGAGACTTGATCAGTATAATTATGCAATTGTTGATACCAAATCGAGGATAAAGGATGTCGGTTCGCTTTTCCTTAACGGTGCTTCGGATTATATATCAAAAACTGCGCTTGATCAGAATCTTGCAGTAAGGCGTTTCAAGAAAGCCGTCGATTTCTATCCGCTGGAAATGGAATCAGCTCCCGAAGATGTCCCGCTTTCCGGCCGAAACTGGATAAAAATAAAACCGGGCAGGGAATATACCTTCTGCTTTTTCTATATACAGATGGAACTTAAGGAAGACTGGATAATAAAAGCCGGAAAAGACCATAAGCAGGAAGTCAAAAGCGAATTTTACAAACATATCGAATCTGATGTGGACAGGTACGGCGGCAGGATCTGGATTCGTGAAGAATTCAAACAGATAGCTCTGTTTCCGTATGACGGCGACAGCTGCAGTTCAATTCTTCTGCCGATGCGCTTAATGCTTGACCGGACAATTATCAGCGCAGAAAAATACAGCCTTGATGACATAGTTGAGTTTTCAATGGTTTTCCATATCGGCAATACTGTCTATAAAAAAAGCGGCGAAACCGGGAATATCATTTCCGATGACCTTAATCTTATTCATCACCTAAGCATAAATTTCGGTAAAAAGGGCGACCTGCTTATAACACAGAATGCCGCGCCGTATATTCCCGAAGGCCTGATGCATATGTTCAATAATATGGGAAACTACAAGGAAATTCAGATCTACAGGATGAAACAGCCGGACATCCGCTGAAAATATATAAAAAAATCATTAATTATATTTCTCTGTGTACTCTTTTTCACTCCGTGCCCTCGGTTAGCTAAAACCCAACGAATCTGATTACTCAATAAATTTCTGAAAAACAGATGCTTAATAATATATTTCTAATCCACCCCGGCAGGTGCAGGAAACAGTTTTTTGAGCTGTTTTACTATGGCAAGAACATCCTGTGATGTTACTTTCTTTTCGGGATAGAAATGTTCCCCGTCCGGCATTTCCATTATATCAAGCTCGATTACAAGGACAGCTGCCGAAAAATATCTCTCCAGAACAATTAAATCAGGAATCGGACTGTCCCAGCCCATTTCGCTGTAATAATCAGCGGTCTCCTGCATAAGAACCGGATTTCTCTGCTTTTCTGCTATAAGAGCCGCTATAAAGAAGGCAACATCCCTGCGCAGGGCCATATTATCGGGAAGAGCCCCCGGATCCAGAAAAAACCCGCCTTCATTCAGTATCTGAAAATAAGTTCCTTCTTCAAGAGTCAGTTCAAGCGAACTCATCAGCGTTGTTTCCTGCCAGATTATTTTAACGATGTCATCAATTGTAATATCGCCGCTTTCAAACAGGACAGCACTGTCGGGACTTGTCATATCTGCCTGAAAAAGAGACCAGGCAAGGTCTCTTTTATCCTGAAAAAAGTATATATAGTCTTCACTGTTTGTCATTATTCCTTCATCAAATGCAGAAACAGCTTTTCTGTAATCCCCTGCAGCAAAATAAAGCGATCCAAGTTCCAGATAGGCTCTTTTACTGTTAATCATGGCGGAGGCTTTTTCAAGAAGAGTAATTTTTGCATCAAGGTCTGTTTCCAGAAAGGCTCTTACAATATAAATCCGCTCTTCGTGGGGATTCATTTTTTCGGCATTATCCGTCAGTTCCCTGATCTTTTTAAAAGCTTCTGTGCCCTGTGTATAAAAAAGATATTCCGCCTTCAGGCACGACAGCCGGGCAAGGTATTGGCGGTTGGCGGTATTTTTCTCTTCAAGTCTGACCAAAGCGTCTTCTGCGGCCGTAAGGGCGCTTTTGTCCCCGCTTAATGAAAAACGGATCATGTTTGTTTCCATATACCGGAGGTTGCTGAGATCTGCATCTGAAATGTTATCCAGTAAAATTGTATTGTTCGATGCACATGAAAATAATAGAATCAGAATTCCTGCAATTGTAAAAAACCTGTATTTCATTTTCAACCTCTGAAAATTATCTGTAATCCTCTGCAGACGAAATTTCCGGTTCTTCAAGTGAATAGATATACAGCATATTATCGAGCCCTGCTGAAACAAGCTCTTTTTTCCCATCGCCGTCAAAATCAACAAAAAGCGGCCTTGTGTAGCCGTTAACCGGGAAGCCGGGACTCAGCCGCAGATATCCGTCTGTCCTTACAAGGAAGTCCCTGCCGCCGTAATAATAAAGCTCATGTTCTCCGTTTCCGTTTGAGTCAAAAGCCAGTATCCGGGTTTCCTTTCCCTTAACGCCGGGGACTTTATTCTGAACAAGAAGTTTTCCATCCTGTCCGACAACAAAAGCCTCTCCATCAGAGTTTATTGCTGCTATATAATAACTGTCATTAAGTCTGAATACAACCGGCTGCGCGTAAAACACACCGTCAAGTTCTATCGGAAACCCTTCAAGATACCCGCCGTTCATGTCCCAGACATTCAGTATGCCGGCCTGGGTAAGGAAAATGATATATGTCTGACCTGCCTGTTCAAGAATAACCGGCCCTGATGAGGAGACCCCTCCTCCTCTCTGCGGCCAGCCCGGCAGTATCTTTCCGGTATTGTCAGTGAGGAAAACTGTGCCTGTAATATCCTTTGGATAAAGTGCCGTGGCTGATGAACCGAAGGCCGGCGGCACAAGGAGCGGCTTAAGCATCTGGAACGGGTAAACAGCCGTCTCCCCGTTTTGAGGTTTGAGTATCCTGAGTTCTCTGCTTTCAAGCACAAAATAATAGATATCGTTATTATGAAAAACCGGCTGAAAGGTCTGGCTGGAAATATCATGGTAAGGAGACGGCCCTGTAATATTCAGTTCCATATCCGTTTTATATAAAAGCAGGGAAATTTTATCATCAATATTTATTTCCACCTGTAATTCACCGGTCAGGGAAACCAGATGCAGATAATTGTCTCTGCTTGTGTAGGCGAGTTTGGGCAGCCCGCGCGCAGATTTTGAGACAAACACAAGGTCGCCTTCCACATCGCCTTTCAGTTCAACAGGATATCCCGGATAAAGCCTGGTCTTTTTCTGATCAACAGGGACCGCACTTAATTCAAGGCGGATTTCATT
>CAZKOK010000138.1:0-8732 GCA_964554355.1 uncultured Spirochaetia bacterium
CCAGCGCCGATGGTACTGCCTTTGGGCGGGAGAGTAGGTCATTGCCAGGTTTTTTTATGCCCTGATGATTACATCAGTGCACAAAAAAACCTGGAGATACACAAGCATTGGCATTTGGGGACGCGTTGTGATTGCGCAAAAAGAAAACTCTTCTACGGATTGAAACTTCGTAAGCGGTAATTTCTACCTGTCAGCCTACAGCGCTTCCTTATCAATATTAAACGGCAGAAGAGCAGCATAATCTTCTTTAGTGTCGCAGTAAGGCAGCTTTCTGAAAATAAAATACAGGGTTTTAAACGGTGAAAGGCCATGCAGTTTTGCCGTTTCAACTATACTGTACAAAATGGCGGAAGCCTTTGCTCCGGCGGGGCTTCCCGAAAACAGCCAGTTTTTCCTGCCGATTACAAACGGCCGGATAGCTCTTTCCGCGACATTGTTTGAAGGAGTCAATTCATAATAATCTACATAGGATATCAGCTGTTCCCAGTTATCAAGCGTGTAGGCTATGGCTTTTCCAAAAGCAAGTCCGGGCGGTGTCTGGGGATATATTGTTTCAAGCAATTTCCTTAACTGTTTGAAAATCTGGTCAGCCCGGTTTTTCCTTTGTTTCAGAAATCCCTTTTTCGAGTAGTGTTCCCGAAGATCTTCCAGCTTGAATAAATCTTTTATAAGATCCAGTATTCTTTTTGCATCTTTATCTTTCGAGTTCTCCCAGTAGCGGTGAAAGTACCTTCTTGAATGTGCCCAGCACAAAAAGTGAAGAATTGAAATATTATTATACTTTTTCAGGTTCTTCAGCGCAGTATGATAGGCTTCATAATCATCGGTCTGAAGCATCCCTTTATAATTTTGCAGAAACTGATACGGAACTTCATGCGATCTGCCTGTCTCATATTGAAAAACGACAGCTTTATTCTTTTCTTCTCCGCCAAGAAATACCCACATCCATGAATCTGTCTGGTTCCTTCTTCCCGGCTCCTTCAACACCTGTACCCGTGTTTCATCCGCGTTTATCAAGGGGCCGTTGCGGATGTTTTCTTTCAAAAGTTCATATATCGGTTCGCAGGCTTCTGCAGCTTTTATCGTTATATTGCTCAGTGTCGCTCTCGGTATCGGCGCCCCTATCTGTCCAAGTCTGATTGCCTGCCTGTAAAACGGCAGACTGTATTCAAATTTCTCGCTGATACTCCAGGCTATTAGGCTTTCATCGGCAATACTTCCCGGAATCAGGTGTTTCGGGCCTTCTGCTGTCTGTACGCCTTTCTCATCTTCACTTTCAAGACCTTCACATCCGGGACATACATATTTCTTTTTGCGTTCCTGTAATACTGCTACCTGTACCGGATATGTTTTCAGACGTTCTGTAATATCTTCGCCCATGCATTTCTTTTTACAGCCGCAGGCGCAGACTTTATCTTCTTCCGGTATGTCGTATTCAACCACTTCACGGGGAATGGATTCATCGAGAGGCTTTCGTCCTGCATTGTTCTTCTTTACGGTTTTCCTCGAATGGGATTTTACTTCTACTGTTTCAGTAACCTTTTCTATTTCTTTTTTATCATTCTGACTGAATGCAGTATCCTCGGCTTCATTGAAAAGAGAAGCGGTTTTTTTGTCTTCGGACGTGATTTTTTCGGATTTGGTTCCAAAATGAAGATGCTTGAGAAGTTTGTTTTCTTCTTCAAGTTTGGCAATTATGACATCCTGTCTGGCAATATGTTCTTTCAGTTCTATGACTTCTTTCAGTAATGCTGCTTCATTCATTACAGAAATTCTATCAGAAATTAATAATGATTAATACCCCTAAACGCGGGAAAAGTGTAATTCTTTGTGTGCTTTGAAAAAGTCTATTCCCGAAAGCAGCATTTCAAGTTCCCGGTAGGTGATTTCCTGTGCTTCCCGTTCGGTATCCGGCCAGGGAAACTTCTGCTTCTCTGTTTTCTTCTGCCACAGACAAAACCCGTTCCTGTCCCAATACACAATCTTCAGATTCTTCCTGTCCCTGTTGCAGAACAGGAACAGGCATCTGGAGAATGGCGACAGATTCATCTCATTCTGGATCAGGATTGACAATCCGTTGATCGCTTTCCGCAGGTCGGTTATTCCCGGTTTCAGGTAAAACTGGTAGTCGCTCAGATCTAATATCATTTGATTTCTCTCAATACCTGAAGGGTTGTTTCAAGCGTTTTCCGGTCGACACCTTCCGGTACTTTCAGGATGAAGTCATTGATCTGGACCAACAATGCCTGTTGCTGCGGATTTCCTGTTTTTAATGGTATTCGTACCAGGGCTGTGTCGTTTCCCTGATATCGCTTCCTGTTCCTGTAGAAAGTATTCGTGTGAATTCCTTTTCTTTTGCAGAATTCTCCGACAGAAATATTGCTTGATTCAAATTCGCTGAAAAATGCCGGCCAATTGATTGCTTTTCGTCTTCCCATGCTATACTCCTTTTAGAGCGGAAGTATAACGGATTCATTTCAGAAGTGAAGATGGGAGAAATTACCGATTACTTTATTTAAACAACAAATAAACGTTGCGCCGCTTTTACCGTTGCGTTCGTCGCGTGAGCCTTTTCAATAAAGGTTTGGTGAAGATGCATTCATGGGCATTGGGACGCTGTGTTTTGCAGATCAGGGAAACTCTTTCAGCCAGTTCGGCAAAATCCTCAAGCTGTCTGATGAAATCACCGACAAATTCCGCCTGCAGATGATCTGAAATATCCGGCCGGATCACCAGCTGTTCTCCTTCGAAAACAAGCAGGATAAGCCGGCCGGCTGCCATTAAAATCGCCGGGACAAGTCTGATCCAGGCCGGATGAGATCGGCATATGTCGGTGATTTGCCCAAACCGCAATTCAATGGTGTGGAATTGATTTTTACCTCTTCCTTTTTCAGTCAGGGTGATAGGATGGGGTTCGAGTTTGCCTCCTAGAAAATCAGCAGCGGCGGCAAGCAGCTTTGAATAATATTCCCTTGCCACATGTGTATTGGAAAATTCCGGAATCCAGGGTGCGTAGGTAGTAGCCAGATATCCGAGAGCATAATCCGCGTTAACCGCTGAAAAAATGACGGACTTGTCAACTGTTTTTATACCCATGTTGTCCGTGTTTTTCTCCACTGAAGGCAGGTCCGGTCCAGATTTTCGAATAGATTTCCAGGGAAGCTTTGAAACAGTCGACAGCTTTTCCGGGATTTCCTTCCGCATTGCAGACATTGCCCAGTGCATCGGCTTTGCCTGAAATATTTCCGATCTCTTAGGCGATGTCGAGGGATTTTTCGATGAAACTGGCAGCCTCCGTTCTGTTATTAAGGCAGTCATATGCTATTCCTATATTCAGGCAGGCGATTCCTTCATTCCTTTTCAGATTCAGATCCCTGAAAAACCCTGCTGAATAGTGGAAATAATTCAATGCTCTTTGAAAATCCGCCATTTCATTACAGCAGGCGCCAAGGCCGTCGTAACAGACAGTGCCCCCATACGAATCTTTGAGTTTATGGGCAATTTCCAGCGACTGCTGAAAATAATCTATTGCACTCTGAAAGTCTCCTGTCATATGGCATGCATTGCCGGGTATATCATTTTTACTGTTATCCTTATCCTGTTGGTTGTCATCCGCTTCATCCCTTTTTTAAATGTTAAAGCGAAGCGGGTATAGTCAGGGTGCCGGGAAATAATCTCTAAGGTGTGGCTTTAAGGGACTGTAACGCAAACCGACACAGGTAGGGGGATGAGAATTCCAGGGCGTACGGGAGAACTCGGTTAAGGAACTCGCACATTGCCGATGTGCATAAAAAATGGACTTGCTTTCACTTCGCATGTTTCTGTCTGTTTGTGCCGTTTCTATACAGCAGTCCCGGCTGCCAGAGTGCTGTTGGCCGGGACTGCGGACCGCCCGGGTCCTTATTTCAGAACAGTCCCACCCGTACGCCGAAACTCAGTTTTGGTACTATTATTGGCGAAACGTCTGACGATATGAATGAGGCCGATCCTTCCATGTACAGCGAATAGGTGTTGAACATGGACCAGTCCTCGATAATGATTTTCGGGAATTCGATCTGGGTCAGCAGGGCCCCTATTATTACGGCCGGTTCGTCCGGATTGTAAAATCCGAATTCTTCCGGCAGCATGGAGAAATAGGTGAAGCTGGCGCCCACGGCGATGGTTATCGAGAGGAAATCAAGGTCATGGTTTTTAAAAAATCCTCCGATCGGTATTTCCGCGATGCCCGCCAGTATTTTTACGCCTGCGGTCACACCGTAGAATCTCTCGGGGATAACGCTGCCTGCTCTCATATGGGCAGCATGCCCAAGGTTCACCTGCAGTTTGACTACCTGGTCGAAGAAAGTGAGGCCTATTCCGCTTTCCCAGTCCGTGGCTCCGAGGAAATGGGCGTCGATGAACATACCCTGGATGAATTCGGGTACCGAATATCCTGTTTTACTTCCCTTGCGGAGGTTGATGGACACGCTTTCGAGTCCGTTTTCATCCTGCGCAGTTCCAAGCACCAGAAGTTCCTCGTTCACTTTCTGTCCTTCCTCTGTTGTAAGCAGATTGACTTCCGGCGGAGTATTGTCGACGATCAGTATGGTTTTCACTACCGCGGCACGGTTGCCGCAAACGGCCCTGACCAGAATGGGAAGTTCGCCGTCGGGCAGTTCAAGGGTCTCAAGCCTGAATTTCCAGTTTTCGGTGCCGCCGGCTTTCTGGAATGTCCGGCCGTTGTCCAGGCTGATTTCAACCCGGGTTATCCTGTTTTCCTTAAGTTCGGCCTTGTATACGTCATACAATTCGCCCTGGGATTTGTCGACCTCGTCAAGATAATATCCGGCAGTGCCTTTAATCCACGGGCGTCCGGATACGGAATCCCCGACATTTATGCCGCTTATTGTAACGTATTCTCCCCTGCGGCTGTACCCGATATCCCTGGTTTCTGAAGTCACGGACACACCGTCTTCGAGTATGGCTTCGGCTTTAAGGCTGTGCCGCCCGACGGCGATCGCCGTTTCCTCTTCCAGGTCACCTGTACCGAAGTTGAATTTGAAGTAGCCGTAATCATTGATGGATGCTACTCCGGCAGGTTTTTCATCGAGATATATTATCATTTTCTCTATTTCGCTTTCGGATGCCACTTTCCCGCTCAGGCTGAAGTGCCCGTTCATCTCTGCGCCTTCCATGGGGAAAACGATGTCCACCGCATCGGCGCTTACTTTTTCCTGTATCCTGATGTTTCTGGAGACATAGCGAATGTTGTCTGCGTTGTCCCTTGCCTCAAGCCTTACGTTGTACCATCCGGGTCCAAGCCCGTCAAGCGGGGCGGCGAGTGAAAATATTCCGTCGGCAGGCAGATTATATATCCTGCTTCCGTCTTTTATGCTTCCGGCAGAAGACTCGCTTTCCGGGGCATCCTCCATGGACACGCTGTCTTCGGTGCTGCCCGCTGTTCCGGTTATGTCTTCCAGCGGAGTGATTATTGCCTTGATTTCCTTAAGTGCTATATTGTCGAATGCCCTGCCGTCCAGGATCAGATTGTCGGCTGCGATGTCTCCGTCCATGGGCAGGTCGAGGGTTATTTCCGGTGGTGTGTTGTCAATATTCAAAAGTGTCGTGGAAAGTCCTTCGGTTTCGGTATTGTCCATCGCTTTTACATAGATCGAATAAGTGCCGTCCGCCAGCACCGTGGTATCCAGCGCATATGACCATTTTTCTTTACCTGCCGCCAGATTATAGGTATTGGCATTGTCAAATGAAACGAAAACCTTTCCGATCCCGTTTTCATCGGAGGATTCCCCCTCAAGCATAATTTTCCCGCGCACCGTGACATCAATGCCCGGCGCAAGGACCCTGGAAACAGGTTCAGCCTTGGATATGATGAATGTTGATTCCGCGGTGTCCCCGATTACTCCTCCCAGGTCTTCGGCCCAGACTTTTATCGTGTGTTCGTTATCGCTTATGCCGGCAAGGCTTACCGGAATTTCGAAATTGCTGCTGCCGTCGAGAGTGCCCGGGGGATTGTCGTCAAGCTGGTAATGGATGGCCTTTATGCCGTCGTCATCGAAGGCCATTCCGGATATCACGAAATCGCTCTTGAGGACAGCCATATCGGTGGGTATCTGAATGTCCGCCACAGGTTTATCGATATCGGTGTCCACGTTGAACTCGGGCGTTAAGCGGGCCACGTTACCGCTTTTATCGTGCGCCTGTATCACGAAGCTTTCGGGAAGTGTTTCGTAGGATGAAAAATCAAGTTCGAAATGGAATATGCCCAAGCCTTCCACTTTGCGGAATACGGCTTCCTCATCGCTTCCCGAGTCGCTGTATTCGACGAAATCGAGAGCGCCGGAATCTTCCGCCCTGCCTGTTACGGTTATTTTTCCATTGACAGTGTCGCCGGGCAGGGGAGTGATAAGGGCCACTTTGGCCGCTTCGGTGTCGCGGATTATGTTTATGGTTTTTACAGCTGTATTTCCGGTTTCATCTGCGGCCCTTAAGAGCATGCTTATGTATCCGTCTGCGGTCCCCGGGTTAACGGAGGCCGAGAACCGTATTTCCCCGTCGGTTTCTTCAAACTGGATCGGTTTGAATGTTACTCCGCCGTCCAGCGAGTATTCAAGTTTTTTTACACCCAGATCGTCATAGGCCGAACCGCTTACCGATATGTTTTGCCCGACCCAGTTGCCCGTCAGCGGGCTTGCCAGGTTTATTTCCGGTACCTTATTGTCCGAATGCCATATGAACGGGGACGAAAAGAATTCCCGGCCGTTTTCTGCGACGACCCTGATTTTCACGGCATCGCTTATGCCGGGCCCGGCAGGCCGGATCGTTATGTAATGATCATCGTGACTCAGCCGGAGGAATTCCGCGGATGGCTCAAGGCTTACCTCACGTATCTTTCTGCCGTTGAAATATGCAGTAATCTGTGTCTGATTGCCGAGATAAATGCTGTTTCCTTCGATGCCGGAACCTAAGAGGTAGATTTTTTCCTCGTCGTTTATCCCGCCGCCGTCATCAGCTGCTGTTTTGTAAAAAAATGTTTCGATTTCCGTTTCCTGACCGTATGCATCCTTTATCCTGACCGTAAGGCCGTTCCTGCCGTAGGGCAGGGAAGCAGGCAGGGCGATGGAAAAGCTTTTTTCTTCAGACCCGTCTGCTTTGCTGATGCCTGCTTTTCCGGAGGGGCCTGCGTCAAAGACGTATTCACCTTCGATGGCTCCCGCTCCGCAGATACCGCTGATTGCCGTTCCGCCGGAACTGTCAGGGACAGTAACTCCGGCGTTCCATGTCCTGTCCAGCTCCTGTCCGGTAACCTTCGTAAGCCGTGCGGAGGGCGCTGCTCCCGTCAGGGTGAATTTCAGCGTGACCTTTTTTCCCTGAGCATCGTTTTTATCGACCGGTGTGAACACCAGCGTATGCACACCCGGGGCCAGTTTATCCAGTTCAATGGCGAAGGCCCCGTCCGTTTTGATCTTTTTTTCTTCCGCCTTGTCCAGGCTGTAGAGCAAGCTGTCCATGCCTCCTGCGGCCGTTGAGTATCCCAGCACTGAAAGTGACCTGCCGGAAACCAGGACGTTATTAAGAGGATACATGATTACAGCGGATGGCAGATTGCTGTCCCTGCCGTCTGCAGTCTGGGTCGGGGTGTCAGATCCACCCTTGATAAGTGCAAATGTTTTAAGCGAGCTGTTCCCTGATTTGTCCACGGCGCGGACGAACAGGGTGATGCCTCCGTCTTCCATGCCGGAAAGTGAAACGTCGCGGCTGAATCGGACCTGGCTGCCTTCCTCTGTCAGAGGCAGGCGGGAAAAAGAAGTCCCGTTGTCCAGTGAATATTCAACTGCCGCGATGCCGGATGCGTCCGAGGCTGTTCCGGATACGGTAACACTGCTGCGGTACCGTCCGCCGCCCGACGGCGCGCTTATTTTCAGATCAGGAGCATCTGCGTCCGTAATGAATACCAGGTCGCCGGATTCGAAAACCTCGCCGTACACGGTCGTCACCCTGATTCTGGTTTTTCCGCTGATGCCGCCCGTTTTCGGATATACCTTCAGGTAACTGCCTTCGGTTTTAAGCTGCGCAATACCTGTATCGGGAATCAGTTCGGCTTTCTGCACCTGATCGCCGATAAAAATGCAGCCGAAGGGCTGATCGCCGGATATCCTGACGGAAGAGCCTGCCGTCTGACTTATGTATATCCCGGGTTCTCCGTTTATTTTCGTATAGTTCCTGACATAGATGAAAGTTGAGAACTCGGTCGTTCTTTCATGGATATCGGTTACCTTGATATCCAGGGTATTTATTCCGAATCTTATCAGGTCTTCCGCACTGATTTCGAAATTCTGTGTATTGTCCTGTCCCTTTTTCAGCTGCAGGTTCCCGTATTCATGGTCCCCGAACCTGAAAGAGGCATTTTTTATGCTGTCTTCCGCGGCGATGTTTCCTGCAAATACCGGTTTTTTGTCGCGCAGCACTTCGATACCGGGAAAAAACGGTGTTTCCCGGCCGTCCATGCGCAGGATATTGATAGTAACTTCGGTTTCCGGACCGGCTTTGATGAATTCGATTACGGTGTCATTGCCGGTGATGCCGTTAATGTCGGTACCTCTGACAGCGAGTTTGTGTTTTCCCGGACTTATGCCGTCTACCGTCAGGTAAAAAGCGCTGCCGGTGTTTCTGACCGAGGATTCACCTCCGTCCACTTCCCAGGATATTTCCTTCATGCCGTCGTCATCGGCTGC
>CAZKOK010000139.1:0-8729 GCA_964554355.1 uncultured Spirochaetia bacterium
GCTTGCCGATGAAATACTATTTAACCAGCAGCTTCCCGAAGACCAGCTGGTGCTTATTGATGAGGGAAATCCGTATATCTTTGCGGTTTCCCTGGCCGGAAGGAGAACCGAATACTCCTATCTGAATCCATCAATTATCTTATAAATATGCAGGTATTATTAAATATTTATGTGATGCTTGCCTAACCCCATATTAATTTGATATAAAAGAAACATACTGAATTATTACGGAGGTTATATGAGCTATCTGTTGTTTATTCCCCTTGCAGCGGGAATTTTATCACTTGTAATCGCCTTCATAAAAACAATCTGGATAAATAGACAGGACCCTGGTAATGAAAAATTACAGGAAATCGGAAAAGCAATCAGAGATGGAGCAATGGCATTCCTCAAAAGGGAATATAAGATTCTTGCAATATTCCTGCTGGTTTTTGCTGTTGCCCTTCCCTTAACAGAAAAAGGGTCGGCCAGGTTTGTTTTTATTGCATACATTGTAGGCGCTGTTTTTTCAGGGCTTGCAGGTCTGATTGGCATGAATGCTGCCACAAAGGCAAATTCGCGTACAGCCAATGGGGCAAAGCATGGTCTTGTAAAAGCGCTTAATATTGCTTTTACAGGCGGAAGCGTTATGGGACTTGCCGTTGTCGGTCTTGCAATTGTCGGGCTTTCCGGACTGGTAATTGTTCTTTTTGCCATTTTCGGCAAGGACGCTGAATCTGTCAGGGAAATTACTCTGCCGATTATTGCCGGATATTCACTGGGTGCCAGTTCTGTTGCACTTTTTGCACGTGTAGGCGGAGGTATTTTCACAAAAGCCGCAGATGTCGGAGCTGACCTTGTAGGCAAGGTTGAGGCCGGAATACCTGAAGATGATCCAAGAAACCCTGCAACAATTGCAGATAATGTCGGAGACAATGTAGGTGACGTTGCCGGACTTGGTTCGGACTTGTGTGAATCATACATTGCTTCTATTATTGGTGCGATGGTATTTGCAGGCGAATCTCTTTGGGATATCAATCTGGTTATTCTGCCTTTGATTATAGCCGGAGCAGGAGTACTTGTTTCGATTATTTCCACTTTTTTCGTACGGACAAAAGAGGGCGGAAATCCGCAGAAGGCCCTTAACCTTGGTACGATGGGTGCGGCAGTAGTCATGATTCTGGTTTCATTCCCGATTATCTGGTTTCTGGCTCCTTCAACTTTCGGAGGCGGTTATCATAAAATAGGCATATTCATATCAGTTGTAATTGGACTGTTATCCGGTGTGCTTATTGGTATGATTACCGAATATTATACAGGTGACGGAAAAAAACCGGTCATTGACATTGCGCGACAGTCACAGACAGGTTCCGCGACAAACATTATTTCGGGGCTGGGTGTAGGAATGATGGCTACAGGATTTCCTGTTTTAATGCTTTGCCTTGGCATATTTTTTGCCAATATGGTAGCCGGTCTTTACGGTATAGCTGTTGCGGCCCTTGGAATGCTTGCAACCACAGGTATTCAGCTTGCTGTCGATGCTTATGGTCCGATTGCTGATAATGCAGGCGGTCTTGCCGAAATGAGTAAAATGTCTCCGGAGGTCAGGGAACGTACAGACAAACTGGATGCTGTTGGAAATACGACGGCCGCTATCGGAAAAGGTTTTGCGATCGGGTCAGCTGCATTGACAGCACTTGCATTGTTTGTTGCTTTCAAGAAAAAAGCAGGAATTGAACAGATTGATATTACAAAGGCAACGGTTGTTGTTGGTCTTTTACTCGGCGGTATGCTGCCTTATGTATTTACTTCATTTATCATGGGTGCAGTCGGCCGGGCTGCATTTAAAATGATTGAAGAAGTAAGAAGGCAATTCAGGGAAATAAAAGGAATTCTTACAGGGGACACAAAGCCGGATTATATAAGCTGTGTTGATATTGCCACTCAGGCAGCTCTCAAAGAAATGATTATTCCGGGTGTGTCGGCTATCATCATACCGGTAATTGTCGGTTATGTCGGCGGAGCGGAAATGCTAGGCGGAATGCTTGTCGGGGTAACTGTGTCGGGAATCATGCTTGCGCTTTTCATGGCCAATGCCGGAGGAGCATGGGACAATGCAAAGAAGTATATCGAAGGCGGCGAGTTCGGAGGAAAGGGTTCTGATGCCCATAAAGCAGCGGTTATCGGTGATACTGTAGGCGATCCCTTTAAAGATACAGCCGGACCGGCTATGGATATCATTATAAAACTGATGAGTGTAATTTCATTGATAATTGCCTCAAATATACATCATTAAATAACAAGGTCGCTGAAAAAAGCGGCCTTTATTTTCAATATGAGTGAAAAAGCGCCCGATTGTTTAAAATGTGTGCATTTCTTTGTTACCTGGGAACCGGTATTTCCCAGGGCCTGCCGTATGTTCAACGTAAAATCAAAACAGATGCCTTGCACAGTAATCTACCAGTCCACCGGCCGCCACTGCCCTGCGTTTAAATTATCACCGAAAATAAAAAGCGATTAAATTTCTCACAAAGGTACAAGGGATATACGGAATTTTACCATAATATCTCTGCAGACTCTGAATACTCCAAATCTATATAGGTGAAAAAACCTATTTAAAAAAAAGTACTAATACTTGTATAGAAATAAGCAAATATAAAATACAATTAACCCATTATCAGCTTAAGTTTTGCCAATCTGCTGTTTATGCTTCAAAAAAGGGTGACCTCCATATCTGGCTGAAAAACGAAACGATCATAATCATCACATAATTACGGAATATTTACCCGGTAATTCTCCAAAAATAAAAAAGGAGGTAAAAAATCTGTATTCTCCGGGAATTTATCCGGCGCAAAATAATAACAAATCAAAAATCCGGAAAATACCCGGGGTAAAAAATCAAACAAATATACAAAGTTCATTTTGGGAGGCAAAAAATGAAACAGAAACTGAAAATCGTGATTGCTTTTTTAATCACGTTTATGGTTTTGGCTGGCTGTAACATTTCTAATGACGCGAAGTTCGATTCCATAACAATTGATGGCTCAAACAGCCGTGCTTCCGGCACGATATCTACCAGTCAAACCGGCATCGACGACGCTGATGGCATGTATTTTTCATTCTGGAGCAATAGCTCAGGATCGTCCATGAGTTTGAACGGAGGTTATAATTACACGACCTCATTATCAAGCTCAGGCAATGTAGTCTGCGGAAAAGGATGGGAGCAAGGGACATTGGATAGAGAGATAACTTATGATGCATCAGCCTTCGCAGGCGGGGACGGAGCAGCCTGTCTGGCTGACTATGGATGGATGACCTGTGATTACGACCCTCTTGAAGATCCAACTAATACTTCTCCTGAGGAAATGGATGCTGAGGATTATTCTGTTGTTGAATATTATATTGTTGAAAACCACGGAGGCTGGACGCCTCCCGGAGACGGCATGGGCTATAATGTGCATATAGGGAATGTTCAAATAAATGGGGTAACCTATTCCCTGCACCTGACAGAAAGAATAACCCAGGGCTGGATTCTTGGTGATTATCCTGGATCTTTTTATCAATTCTGGGCAGTTCGTAATGATACCTCAATGTCCGGAACAGTCGATATGCAGTTGTTTTTTAATGCATGGGCAGACGTTGGTTTTAAAGTAGTTGATCCTTCTCCCTATTGCCAGCTAATGGCGACAGAAGCCTTTGGTACCAGCGTATCATCCGATGTAACGCTGATACTGGACACCCCGACAAATGTAACTCTCAGTTATGATGACAATGATGCAACTGGAGGCAGCACGCCTTCAAACAGCACATATACTGCCGGATCTATCGCAACAGTCAGCGGAAATACCGACGGACTTGTACGCACAGGTTTTACTTTTACAGGCTGGAATACCCAAGCCAATGGTTCAGGTACACACTATAATGGAAGTGCAACATTTACCATTAACTCAGGCATTATCCTGTATGCAGATTGGGATGAAGGAACAAATCCTGGTTCGTTCCGGGTTGGTTATTCTCCAGGTGCAGATATCGGGATACCGCCAATTGACTATACTTTTTATATTACCCTGGTGATATTGTCCATGTTCCAGACAGCCCGGGATTTATCTGGAGGACCGGATATTATTTCACACACTGGAACACACAGGCCAATGGCAATGGGACAAGTTATGCTCCAGGTATTACTTTTGCCTTCCCTGAGATCAATGAAAATCTGTCCCTGTATGCACAATGGGCACAAACGAGTACTACCGGAGTAGGACTCCGGAACCAATGGAACGATGGGGACGTTACCAGATATCTGACACTTTCCAATGAGCATGTACCATGGAGTTCTGCTTACAGATTGCCGAAAGGGCAGCCTTTTGATGGCGGGTATAACACCCAGACCTGGGTAGTGGAACGAGTCGAAACCGGAGAAAATCACTACAGAATCCGTAATACTGCCAACAATTATTATCTTACCGTGCTTTCCGATCAGAATAAATCTGTTGTATATACCTACTCGATTTTTCCAGTCTGGTCTATCCAGATATGGATCAGGGAGCAGGATGGAAACGCCTATATTTTCAGGAGTGCTTGGAATCCTGACCTAGCCCTGAATTGTGCAGGGACAGATGATCCATTTGGTAATGGACCCGAAGGAGCAGCAGATTATGCACCAATCAATGTGGAGACTTTTCATAGTGACTGGCAAAGTCAGCGATGGTACATTGAGTAAATATTTCTGCAAATGATACATTTATTAAGGACAGGCATTGCGCCTGTCCTTTTTCATAATGAGACTAAGCCGTAACTGCCGATTGTGTGTACAAAGAGCGGAATTTTTTGTATATTTCCCCTGAAACCAGCATAAGGAAATTATCATGAGTTTAAACTGCGGAATTGTCGGCCTGCCGAATGTAGGGAAATCAACGCTTTTTACAGCGCTTACGTCCGCGCCTGCGGAAGCCGCAAACTATCCGTTCTGTACAATAGACCCGAATTTCGGAATTGTGAATGTACCTGACAGACGTCTGCGGCAGATTGAAGAACTCATAACTACCGAAAAAGTTGTTCCGGCAGTTGTTGAATTTGTGGATATAGCGGGGCTTGTAAAAGGAGCGTCAAAAGGCGAAGGCAGGGGCAACCAGTTCCTTTCAAACATCCGCAATGTCGGAATTCTTGTGCATGTTGTACGCTGTTTTGAAGACCCGGATATTATACATGTGGATAATAAACTTGATCCGCTTTCGGATATGGAGATAATCAATATTGAACTCGCTCTTGCCGATCTCGAATCAGTGGAAAAGCGTATTGCCAAAACCGAGAAACTGGTCAGAGCACAGGATAAGGATGCAAAAACACTTATGCCGGTTCTGGAAAAACTTCAGTCGGGTCTGGCTGACGGCAAGCCTGCAAGGTCACTTGGTCTTTCAGATGATGAAAAACAGCTTATAAGGGACCTGCATCTGATAACAATGAAAAAAATGCTTTACGTATGCAATGTTGATGAACAGGGAATTCTCGAATAAAATGATTATGTCCTCAAGGTGAGGGAATATGCCCGCAGGGAGGGTTCGGATGCAATTTCGGTATGTGCAAAACTTGAGTCCGAAATTACCGCACTGGAAACAGAAGAAGAAAAAGAGGAGTTTCTTGCGGCAGCAGGACTTGAAGAATCAGGATTATCGCAACTTATTCACAAGGGATATGAAATGCTTGGCTTAAGAACGTTTTTTACAGCAGGCCCCAAGGAAATCAGGGCCTGGACTTTCCATGACGGAGATAAAGCACCGAGAACTGCAGGAGTAATTCATACTGATTTTGAAAAAGGTTTCATAAAAGCTGAAGTATATCATTTCAGCGACCTTATTGAATACGGCTCGGAAAAAAAGGTAAAGGAAGCAGGAAAACTGAGACTTGAAGGCAAGGAATATGCTGTAAAAGACGGTGATATAATGCATTTCAAGTTCAATGTGTAGTTTTTGCAAAAACCTGAAGGATATTCAGAAAAAAGGATTTTAAAAACCGTGATTGGTAAAACTATAACAGCACAGCAGATTTTTGGTTTGTCTGTTTATTAATGGTTATTAACAAATTGGTTATATAATTTTATTAATTCACTCTGATGAAAACCGCTCGAGTAGTGGTGGATTTTTTTTCGGAAGAATTCCACATAGTCTATAAAATCTGCAGGAGAATCTTCAGGCTGATAAATGCTGAAGTAAAACGATTTAAGTCCCGAATCTACAAGAAGCGGAAGAACGGAATAATGAGGTTCAAAAACAGAATAGAAACTGCACTCCATACCGAAATCATTGATATAATCCGGACATTCATTAAGAATAATAAGTTCGGCACGGGTAAACCTCCTGCCCGAACTGTATTGCCGGTCTGCAGAGCGGCAGATTAGTTTATCATTGTGGACAAGGCAGCAGGCCTGCGGGAAGTTTCCGTTTGCAGCGGCAGCTTTTGCGTCTTTAATTGCCATGTTGATATATTTATTGTGTATTTCCTGAAGTTTGTCCATAACTATGAAGTTTAGCAAATTAGTGGAGAATTTCAAAGATAAAAACATCAATAACGAACTGAAATCTTTTTTATAAATGAAAATATTTTGCCGAACAGCATTAAGAACAATTTTCTGATAAAGGATTTGACGGCAATTTCTGCTTTTTTAATATAAACCGGGAATTTACTTCCTGACATTATTCTGCTTTTCCAGAAACCTGTATTGCATATAAAAGCACAGGAACCGGTGTTTCCCGATAAAAGAAAATCTTTCAGTTCTTTTTCGTCCCAGTCATGAAGAAGTCCGAAATATTTATACGACGCACCGGCAGTGAAGAGTCTTGAGAAGATTTCTATTCTGCCGAGAAGAATTGCCGCCGCTTCATCAAGTGTGAAATTTCCATTAAATTCTTTTATAAACTTTTTAAGTGAAAATTCCTGTACATTATCAGTGTATACCTGATTGTTGCAGACATCGCATCCGCTGCAGAATTCCATTTCCTGACCAAGGAGTGACAGATATACCTGCCGTCTGCATTTTCTGTCATCTTTAAAAATATCATGGATATTGCCGGTCTCAGAAATTTCTTTTATGTCTGAATATGAAAGAAGAATAATCGATTCCGCAGACATGCCGTCACGGCCCGCCCTGCCGGATTCCTGAAGATATGATTCAATTGTTGATGGAAGATCAAAATGAATTACAGTTCTTATATTCTTTTTATCAATTCCCATTCCATAGGCGCAAGTTGAACATAATATTCCGTTACTGCTTGAAAAGAACCAATTTTCAATTTTTGTTTTTTCCGAACAAGTCATTCCGGCATGATAGAATCTTATTTCGGGGTTTCCTGTGTATAATATAAGCCTTCGGGCGTTAATTTCAGCGCCTGTTCTGCTTGAACAGAATACAATTGCAGGAAGATTTTTTTCCAGCGAAATTATCCTGATGATTTCCAGAAATTTATTAATTGGCTTTCTTACCGAATAGTAAATATTTTTCCTGTCGGAAAGCTGGCTTACAAGATGGCAGTCGCGGCCCGGAAAAACAATTTCCCGAATTCTTTTCAGGATTCCTTCAGATGCCGTAGCAGTGAAAGCTGTTATTATATCCGGTTCTGTTTTATTAATAAACGAGGTAATATTACCGTAGGCAGGTCTGAAACTGTCGCCCCATTGACTGACAATATGGGCTTCATCGATCACAAAATGATTTATTCTGTTTTTGAGAATTTCAGGTATTTCAGCCTTAAGCAGATTTTCCGGATTTGTAATAAGGACCCTGATTCTGCCTTTTTCAATATTTTCCATCAAGCCGGATTTTTCATCTTTTTTCATTCCGCCTTTAAGTACTGCAGCACTGATACCGGCTTCCCGGCAGCGCCGGTACTGATCATCCATGAGTGAAAGCAGAGGAAAAACTATGACTGTCAGGTTTTTAAGGAAAAATGAAGGAAGCATAAAACACAGGGATTTCCCCGCCCCGGTCGGCAGTATGACCATTTGATATGGCCTTGAATCAATTTCATCACGATTTATTCCTCTGTTAAGGAAATCAAGGCGGTCTTTGAGGCGATTATCTGATTCGGACAGGATGTTTTTTATGTATGCAGTTTCGGCAATATTGGAAACCACCAGCCGCTGAAACGGGTAAAGATATCTGATACCGAAAATTTTTAATGCAATTTCGCTGATCGGATCGCTGATTTCTTCCTGATATTCCATAAAGTAATAAACATCGGAAAAACAGGAGATGCTTCGGTTTTATTATAAAAAAATCAGTTAAGCCGGGTTTTTTTACCGTTTTTATCTATACAGGCAAAAGTAATTTTTGTTGAGAAAACATGTTTTTCATTTTCTGCATGAGGTTCATCGGCATAAACATTTACGGAATATAAAAGTGATGACAGGCCTTTCTTTTCAGGTATTATGGAAAACCTCAGAATTGATCCGTTTATTACTTTCTGGGTAAAATTTATTTCATCCATTGCCCTGGTTACAAGCATATTGCCGGGATTTTCTCTGGTTGCAGCAATCCATGCAAACTCATCAACCCATTTAAGAAGCTGCCCTCCAAAAAGATAACCGTAATGATTCAAATGCTCCGGTCTGACAATAACCATATTTTCCATATTCAGTCCTTTTTAATTATAAATGATAGCATAAATTTTTATCAAAGGGAATAAAACCACAGGGAACACAGAGAGGCTGTGTAATAACTGGAATTTATTCAAAGCATCTCCATATATAGTGTCTGT
>CAZKOK010000140.1:0-8718 GCA_964554355.1 uncultured Spirochaetia bacterium
ATCGAGATCCCTCAGGTCATAATCAAACCTGTTCTGACTGGCGGATCCTCCGTCAAGAATAGAATACGGCACGTCCGACAATCCGTAATAGAATAGCCGGGCGCTTGGTATATAAGGATTGTGTTCATTGAAAGGATCAGTCCCCGGAAAGGATGTGTGGTATTGCAGATCGATGACATTGGAAGGATTGTTGCCCACCAGCTCATTCACTTTTTGATTGGCTTCTTTTGAAGCTTCATCGGATGCGTTTGTAAAATGTTCAAGCAGGGCCTTTGATGCTGCAACATAATCATAACCCTGGTAAAAATGATCAGGACCATTTGAAGAAATTGCAAGCACTTTTTTCGGATATCTGCCGAACACCTGTCTGATTTTCTGTGTATATTCAATCAGCGGCCACGTGCTGTAGTCAAGAGTTTTGTAGAGCGAACGTTTCTTATAATCATCAAGTGACATTGTTCGCTGTGCAAATCCGACATTTGAAATGAAAATATCAACGGAATCCGCTTTTTTACTGATTTCCTGCATTACAAGTGCGGTATCTTCACTGACAGAGACATCTGCCTGGATCATTACAGGCTGTGGTGCCTTCATTTTTTCAAAATCTTTTTTTATTTCATCTTCTTCGGCAGTGCCCCATTTATAAGTCAGGAAGGTCTGTACTCCGGCTTTTGCAAGCTCGCATGCCGCAGCATATCCGATTCCCTTTGTCCCGCCTGTAATAAGTGCTGTATATCCCTGTAGATCAATTCCCGTCATAACTTTTATTCCGCATACAATTCTTCAATTGTCTTTTTTGTTTCAGGAAAGCCAAAACTGAGTCTGTGCATCATATCTTCCTGAATTCTTGCCTTTGTAAGCAGATTCTTTTTTCTTTCGCTTAAGGCATATTTTAAAAGATACAGCGATTTTATATTCTTCTCACTTATTTGTAAAGCGATATCGCGTGCTTTGCCCATTACTTCTTTCCTGGGCAGAATATAGTTTATATTTGTACTTTTCTTCTCCAGTTCGCTTCCCTTGAATCTTTTTGCAGTAAACAGCATTTCATTGGTAATGAAATGGCCGAAAAGGTCCTGCAGAAGCGTTGTTGCCCCCATTCCGGGGGTAAACCCCATTGACATGAAAACAGCACCGTAGCGGCTTTCCCTGGCAGCAATAACGATATCTGAACATAAGGCAAGAACAAGGCCGCCGCCCATCGCATGTCCCTCCATGGCTGAAATTACCGGATACTCCGCATTAACAAGCCTTTCCGACAGCACCATATCTTTAACGCCGAATTTCCCTTCGCAAAGATCCAGAAGTGTCTGCTTTTCGGCACCTCCGCAGAAAACATCTTCCATGCCGTAAAGGACAAGAACATGTGGTTTGTAATTATTCTCAAGCGCATCCAGGGTTTTCATAAAGTCGGTAACGAACTGATGAGAAAAGATGTTTTTGCCTTTTTCATCATTCATTTTCATCCATGCAATATTATTCTCATCAACTTTCAACAGCATATTTCCGGCCATTCTATTCTCCCGCTATTTCCGTTATTGATTTTTCCGGTTTGAATTTTGAAAACCACTCCGGAGTTATCCCTTCATTGAAACCTTTAATTGCGTCAATAGTTTCATTTCTGCATAAAAGTTCCGCTATTTTTTTTACTGCTGCCGTTTTCCTTTCTTCCATTGAATATTCTGCAAAATCTGCTGAAAAATTCTTATATTCCCTGACAGCCTGGGGTGAAATACGCATAAGCTGCTTCCCGATACTTCTTGCTTTTTTTTCGATATCCTGTACCGGGCAGACTTCATCGACAAGTCCGATACTCAAGGCTTTGGCTGCATTTATCTTTGAGGCAGTAAGAACAAGATATCGTGATTGCTGCGGAGAAAGTCTCAGCATGTAAAGATACGGCAGAACATTCGCCGGAATTATTCCGAATATGGCTTCGCTCAGTTCAAAGTCTGCATTTTCTGTGGCGATCACTATATCGCAGGCAGCAACCAGACCTACTCCGCCGGCCTTAACGGATCCGTTTACAAGCGCAACAGTAACTGCATCTGAACTGTGAAGTTTTTCAAGAAGATCAGAATATCGCCTGACAGCCTTTTCAATCTCCTGCCTGTTACCTGATGCTGCTGCTTTTTCAAGGTCCATACCAAGACAGAAATCCCTGCCGCGCGACCTGATAAAAATTACCCTGCAGGATTTATTTTTTGTAAGCAAATCAAAAGCTTCAATTACTTTTCCAACACGTTCAGGATCAAGTCTGTTGCCCGAATCACCTTCGTCAAGACTTATGATTCCCGCATTGTTTTCTGAATAAAAGGTAACTGCCGACAATTTTAACTCCACTCATATGTTCTGTAATAATCCTTAACTTCGCGTAATACCAGCAGGCCTTTTTTTTCATAATGACTATTATACCAGCCGTTAAGGATTTCCAAATCAGGAATAAAATCCGGCTGTTCTATGCATGTGTTTCTGAATAATTCAATTTTTTCATATTCATCTACCGTTACGGAGCGCCTTGAATCCAGCTGTCCCCTGATTTTCATGTCTTTAACCATCCGTACAGCATCAGGACATACGACAGCACTGTAGAATTCGCCGATAGCTCCGGAACCATAGGCGAAAAAGCCCAGCCTGTCTCCTCCTTTTACAGGAGCACCGCTTTCCATAAGGCTGCAAATTCCAACGAAATTGCTTGAACCGTATGTGGAACCCAGTCTTCTTGAAAATGTCAGACCCGGAAGCACCTTTTTATCAAAATTTTCCCTGATTTCAGCCTTGCTTCTCGGGCTGAATAAATTACATAAAGTCCTGTGTGCCTGAAATGCCATTCCCGGGAAAGGAGTATGATACAGATTATAGGTAAAATATGTATCGAAATTTACGTCTCCTCCTGTCTGCCTGCAGTATTCTTCATAGCTTCCTTCAAGCGCATCCAGATATGAATAAAGACTTACTTCGTTATTCCCCACTTCGGCAAGTGCACTTGGCCGGAATGTATCATAAACATCTGTAGACCATGTGCCTTTTTTATCTGTCTCGAACTCTATTACTTTCGGTGTTTCCGAGATAATCATGGCAGAAGCTGCCCCGCCCATTACAAATTCTTCTTTTTTGTTAAGATGTTCCCGGGAAAAATCAGATGCAATTACAAGCGCTTTTCTGCCTTTGTTAAGTCCGGAAGCCACCCAGTTTACAGCCGTATCAAGTGCCGCAACACCTGAATAGCATGCATGCTTTACTTCATAATTTCTTATATTATTATGCAGATTCAAAGCTCCCATGATATTTGTACTCATCGGCTTTCCGAAATCCACTGCACCTTCAGTTCCGACAATAAGCATTCCGATTTCTGAAGGATCTATGTCCTCCATCACTTTTTTTGCGGCATTTGCGCCCATCGTCACAGCATCTTCCCATGGAGGATTAAGAGAACGAGTATCAATCAGAAAATCCTTGATTGTTTTTTCAGGATCCTTGTCTCTTGCCTTGGCCAGAATTTTCTGATCCAGACACAGCGAAGACCCGTAAATGTTGATTTTCTCAATACCTACTTTGTTTGCCATATTTACCTCTTGTTTTCATTTATTTGCACAAGCATTTAAATTATATCACGGAACATATGTAAGTCCGCCTGCTATACGCAGTATTTCGCCGTTTACAAAGCCTGCCTGCTCGCTGGTAAGATAAAAAACTGCAGCGGCAATTTCTTCGGCTTTGCCCACTCTTTTCATCGGACAGTATTCAAGCCAGATTTTCGACAGTTTTTCGGCAAGATGCTGTTCTGTCATATCTGTACTGACATAACCGACCGTAACAATATTTGTTGTTATATTTTTCGCCCCGTATTCCTTGGCAAGCGTTTTGGTCAATCCTACCAGTCCAGCCTTGCTTGCGGCATAATTAACCTGCCCGCTGACACCATCCTGGGCCAGTGATGATATATTAATTATTCTTCCGAATCTGTTTGAAAGGAAATGCATTAAAAACGACCTGATCAGATAAAAAGGTCCTGACAGATTTGTCTTTATCACTTCGTCCCATTCTTCGTCGCTCATAAAAGCAGCTGCATTGTTTTTTACAATTGCTGCATTATTCACCAGCGCATGTATATTCTCAAAATCCGAAACAGCCTGTTCCACTGTCGCTTCAACCTGACTGGATACTGACTGATCCAGTTTGTATGATTTTATCAGACATTCCGGATTAGTCTTTTTTGCCAGCTCTATAGTTTCTTCGGCTGCTTTATCGTTACTTTTATATGCAAAAGCTACACCCCAGCCCTCGCTTATATATTTCATTACAATTTCACGGCCAATTCCTCTTGATCCGCCAGTAACAAAAATATTCATTTTTTATTCCTCATATTTCTTTATCAAAGTACAGCAGTTGACGCCGCCGAATCCGAATGAATTCTTAAGCATATATTTAAATTCGAAATCAACGGCTTTATTTGCACAGATATCGAGATCTATTTCAGGATCCTGGGTTCCTATATTTATTGTCGGATGAAGCTTGCCGTATTTCATCTGCAGCAGTCCTCCTATTGTTTCAACAAGCGGAGAAGCCCAGCATGTATGCCCAAGCATCGATTTTGGAGCATTAAGTTTTAATTTATATGCATGATCACCGAAAGCCTGCTTTATTGCAAGAATTTCCTGAAGATCGCCTTTGGGAGTTCCGGTTGCATGACAGTTTACATATTCTATTTCCTCAGGTTTAACTCCTGCATCTTCCAGCACTCTTGTGATCACCCTTACCTGTTCTTCCGCTCCGGGCAGAGGAAGATGACAGGCGTTTGAACTTGCCTTGACTCCGATAAGCTCACCGTAAATCTTTGCCCCTCTGGCTTTTGCTGTTTCAAGTTCTTCAAGAATCAGAGTTGCAGCGCCATGACTGTACAGGAAGCCGCATCTTTCAGAATCAAACGGCCTTGAAGCTTCTTCCGGCCTGTCCTGAAATTCAGGTTTAATTACAACCGAGTTAATTATTACAGATGCCTGAATATCCGGTGCCGAAACATCAAAAGGAGCTCCGGCAATTACAGATCTGTCGCATTCGCCCGTAATGATATCCCTGGAACCTGAGCGCATGGCAAGATTGCCGCTCGCGCAAGCTCCTCCGATATTGAACATCGGGCCTTTGAGTTCCAGAACTTCAGATACAATTGCCGGTACATTCGGATCAATTGCCTCAACACCTGCAAGAGGGTCTGTAAATTCAGGATCTTCCAGAAACTGCTGTACATTCTTGAATATATAATTTGAATTAAGATTATGCCCCGGTACTATTACGCTTGTTCTGTATGGATCTGTTTCCTTACCGAGAAGACCGGCATCATCATATGCACTTAAAGCAGCAAGTGCAGTCATTTTTGCTGAAAATGTTGTGTACTTAAATAATTTTCTGACCGCTTTGTATTTTTCAGGAGAAAGCCTGTTTTCATATTTTTTTAAGGCTTCCATGGTATCATAATCTCCAAGATCCCCACCGATTTTACATTCTATCAGGGAAAGATCCAGGCTTTTCCATTTCTTTATACCGGATTTACCGGCAATCAGATTTTCATAATATTCTTCAAGGTTATCACCAAGCGGATTGATTGTACCCATTCCGGTAATTACTACTCTTCGTTTCATTTAATAATCCTTTAAGAGTTCATTAATTATGTAAAGCCATATTAAAATACTACAGCTTGTGAAAGAAAGCAAGATTAGCCCGGAGATTTACTCTGCAGCAAAGAATCAATATCCTCCGCCTTTCCGGCACTCTGGCATTTAATTTCCTTGTTGAACGAACGCCATAAACCCTTCAGTACCGTACCGGGACCGACCTCGAGTATATTATTAAGCCCGGCATCAAGAATATTCTGTTCCTCTTTTACCCACAATACGGATGATACCACCTGTTTGACACATAGTTCTTTTGCTTCTTTTCCGTTTCTTATAATATCACCCGTCACATTGCTGAAAATTTTAATTTTCGGGTCATTATAGCTGAAAGATGCTATTTCTCTTTCAAACTGTGCTCTGGCTTCTTCCAGAAGAGGTGTATGAAACGGCCCTGAAACCTTCAGCCTGACATATCGCATGGCACCGGCATTATCCATTTCTTTTTCGGCTTTTTCAATACCTGCAAATGTTCCGGCAATAACTATCTGTATCGGACTGTTGTAATTGGCGATATAGACCTTCTCATCGACTTTGGCAAGCGCTTCCGCCACTTCATCATATCCGATGCCAACAACAGCAGCCATTCCCGGATTTCCTTCCGGCGAATTCAGTTTCCGGCTTGCTTCTTCCATAACTTCGCCTCTTATCTTTACTATCGTAAAAAGGCTTTCCGTATCAAGAATCCCGGCCTGCCAGAAACCTGAATATTCCCCGAGACTGAAACCAGCGCACCCTTCAGGAATAATCCCGTTTTCCTGAAGATATATGCCTGCACTTAAATTGGCCAGTGTAATTGCTGTCTGTGTATTGTCAGTTGATTTCAGATCTTCTTCAGTACCGTCAAAAAGCAGTCCTTTCAGATCTTTTGACGTAATATCTGAAGCTTTGGTAAATAAGTCTTTTACACTATCATTTTTTTCCCAGATGTCTTTTGCCATTCCGGGATACTGCGCACCCTGTCCGGGAAATAAAAAACACGTTTTCATTCATACTCCTTGTAAGTATTGTCACTTTCAGAAAAAATACATATCAAATAAAACGTAAAACAGGCTCTTTGTCAACATTACTTGTCAAAGCATTTATTGACTTGCTTTCTTTTTAATTTTATTATTGCTGTCCATGGGTAAAAACATCGCGAAATGCATTCTTGTCCACGGCGGATTGAGCGGTTCTTATCAATGGGACAAAATTTCGGATTATCTGAAAAGTCGCAATATCCTTATTTCAGCACCGCAGTTGCCAGGTATGGGAACTGAAAATTCCCAGGATATTGATCTTGATAATCATATCAGCCATTTAACGGAAATTATCCGTAACACGGAAGAAAACAGTTTCCTGGCTGCTTTCAGCTTCGGAGGACTTGCAGCTACCGCCGCCTGCTGTTCCCTTACAGATTACATAAAAAAAATAATCTACATCGATTCATTTTTTCCATACCCGGGAGAATCATTTGCAGATATCATCGGGGAAAAAATATGCAGGCAAATTCAGAATATATACAATACCAATAAAATGAACAGTATTCCTGCTTTTTTCCCGACCGGAGAATATAATATCAGTCAGCCTTTGGGAACCATATTTTCAAAAATAAATTACAATGCAAAGGACCTGTCCCGTCTTGACCCCCATTACATACGTCTTTCGGCAAAAAATCCAGGATGGACTTTTACCCCTGTTCTTGACAGACAGTTTTCAAAATACTGTTCTCTGGGCTTTGAATATTCCGAAATTGACGAGGACCATACCCTTAATGGCGTGAAATGGAAAAAAATTGCCGAAAAACTTATAGAAATAATACTGGAACATCTGACAAAAAAAGACCGGCCTGAATCAGGCCGGCCGTAAAAAATTATTTCATCTGCTCGGCAACTGCTTCCATCTGCGATTTTGTTGTCTTCAGGCGGTTATATTCTCTCATTATGTCGGCTTCAGGATATGCATCCATGACTGTTTCCATCATGTCAATAGCGCCGTCAATATCTCCTATTACTTCCAGCATAATAGCTGCATTATAGCCGGCAGCGGGATTGGATGAATCTGACCATATTGCCATAAAGAGATCCATGGCTTTTTCATAGATACCGCCTTTTACGAATTCATCAGCCTGTTTCATTCTGTCGTCTTTCATTTTGTCTTTTTTCAGATAACGGTATTCTGTCACTACATACGGAGCAATCTGCCTTGCAATCTGGGCAATGATTGTATCTGCTCCGCTTTTATACAGAGTATCAAATGTTTTCAGCTGCAGGTAGTTTTCATATTCAAGATCATCTGTCCTTTTCTGTTCGATGGTTTTTGATGCATACATTCTGCCGTCATTCACATCAATTACCCTGTATGTAATCTGAATGATAACATCCCTTTCAACCCAGTCCTTTTCCACTTCAACAAACTTTTTGGTGACTTTATCATATTCCAAAACTGTGTTTACATAGGTAAGCTCCTGACTATCCATTCTGTCTATTGAACCGACAATTACAGCATCTGCACCCAGCATAAGCCCTATGTCCGAAGCGCCGAGATTGGTATTGTCCGCCCCTATCATAGCCTGTGTAACATCTTTCGGACTTAGTACGTTAAAATAATTTGCATTAACCAGTGCAGAAACAAGTTTGTTGGATGTGTAATCGGCGATTTGTTTTTCGATTGAATCATCCTTAGCATTCTTATCAAATGCCTGCGCAAACAGAAATTTAATTATATCTTTCTGATTGTTAAGCTGGATTCCCGGACTGGGATAGGAAAAATCAAATAAAGCAATGTTTCTTGCTCCCGACATGTTAACTTCAGCCGGTTTGGTTACCCGTACAGCTACCGAGGTAGCGCATCCCAGTGAAAAAATAAAAAATGCAATAACAGAAATGACCTTCATTTTTTTCATCATAAATATCTCCTCTTTTTTAACGGCAACCTTAGTTCAGGTTATATTAAGTATAACCGCTAATTATTTTTTTTTCAGCAAAACCAGTGTTATATCATCATAATAATTACCATTAAGCTTTTTAAGATCTCCGTCCTTTGCATGACGGGAAACCGCCTCCAGAAG
>CAZKOK010000141.1:0-8695 GCA_964554355.1 uncultured Spirochaetia bacterium
TGAACTATACGACTACCAACACTCTTGATTTTCCGCTGCATCAGGGGGGTACTTACGATTTTACTGTTGACTGGGGTGACGGCCAAAAAAGCATCTGCAATTCGTCAGATCTTGAACATAATTATGCACACGGCGGTACGTATGCGGTTTCTGTTTCCGGGATCTGCAGCGGGTTCGGGTTTTCAGACGAGGAGGATGTAAACAAAGTGAACATTACAGATATTATGCAGTGGGGCTCCGTTTTACTGCATAATCACGGATCTATATTTTCCGGCTGCGAAAATCTGGAATCTTTTTCAGCAGACGACACTCCCGATCTTTCGGCTGTGACCGTCATGTCCGGAATGTTTTATTATGCCTCATCGTTTGACGGAGATATTTCCGGATGGGATACTTCAAATGTAACAGTAATGGATGGTATGTTTTACAACTCCACATCATTCAACCAGGACATATCCTCCTGGGATACTTCATCGGTTACTTCCATGGCTGATATGTTTGGCAGTGCAGCTGAATTCAACCAGGACATCTCCGCATGGGACACTTCATCGGTTACTTCCATGGCTTATATGTTTGGTAATACAGCGGCATTCGATCAGAACATCTCCTCATGGGACACTTCATCGGTTGCTTCAATGATTTCCATGTTTTATAATGCAGCCGCATTCAATCAGGACATCTCCGCATGGGACACTTCTTCCGTTACTTCCATGGCGTCTATGTTCTTTAATGCAGAGGCATTCAACCAGGACATCTCTGCATGGGACACTTCATCGGTTACTTCCATGGCTTATATGTTTAATAATGCATCAGCATTCAACCAGGACATTTCGGCATGGGATGTTTCCGCAGTCACAGACATGCGATACATGTTTTGCGATGCAGAAAACTTCAATCAGGATCTTTCGTCATGGAATACTTCAAATGTCACAGCAATGGATTATATGTTTGACAACGCAGCTTTATTCAACCAGGACATCTCTTCATGGGATACTTCCTCTGTTACAGATATGTCCTATATGTTCCGGAATGCAGCCGCTTTCAATCAGGACATATCAGCATGGGAAGTTTCCGCAGTCACAGACATGAGTTACATGTTTTCGGGAGCAGAAAACTTCAATCGGGATCTGCCGTCATGGAATACTTCAAATGTCAGGACTATGAACTACATGTTCTATAATGCTGCTTCATTCAACGGGAATATAGTAAACTGGGATACTTCATCAGTTAATTCTATGGATCATATGTTTTATCACGCGGCCGCATTCGATCAGAACATATCCGCATGGGATGTTTCCGCAGTCACAACCATGAGGGACATGTTTTCAGGAGCAGAAAACTTCAATCAGAATCTGTTGTCATGGAATACTTCAAATGTCGGAAATATGAGCTACATGTTCATGAATGCTGCCTCATTCAACGGGAATATATCAACCTGGGACACTTCCGGTGTGTACGACATGAGCTCCATGTTTTATAATGCGGGAAATTTCAACCAGGACCTGTCCGGCTGGGATACAGCCAATGTACGGGAAATGAGATGGATGTTTATGGAAGCTGTTAATTTTAACAGCGACATATCCGGCTGGGATACTTCCGCCGTTACCAACATGAGTTTCATGTTTTATAGGGCAGCCAATTTCAATCAGGACCTGTCCTCATGGGACGTTTCCGGCGTAACAAACATGACATACATGTTCAACGGGGCCGTTGCTTTCAACGGCGACATATCTACATGGGATACTTCCAGCGTAACTGACATGAGTTACATGTTTTATAATGCCAGCTCATTCAACCAGGACCTGTCCGGCTGGGACATTTCCAGCGTAACAACATTGGAGGGCATGTTTGAATGTGCATCTGGATATTCATCCTCATTTAACGGGGATGTATCGACATGGGATACCTCCGGGGTTACGTATATGGGAGGGGTTTTCTGGAGTTGCGAAAATTTCAATCAGGATGTCTCCGGCTGGGACACATCAAACGTTGTTGATATGCATCGTATGTTCTGCGGCTGCGAAATCTTTAATCAGGACCTGTCAGCATGGGATGTTTCCAATGTTACGGATATGAATTGCATGTTTTTCAATGCATATATCTATACAAATCTTGGCAATCCGTCCGGTCTGAATAACTGGGAGGTTTCGGATACATGCGACACAGATAACATATTTCTTAATTGCCCCCTGACACCCACCCCGGACTGGTACTGATCAAACTGTAACTTTCTGAATTATCAGCCGCCCGCTTATAGCGCGGGCGGCCATTTCAGCAGTCCCCTGATTGCCAATATATACCCGCAGGCTGCCGGAATTTATCCTGAATCAGGCATTTTCCCACAAAACAGGAAAAACACATTCTTCAGGGTATTCTTAAAAAAAACAGATATAGTGAGTGATTTTTACACTTTTTACGGTGTAATATATGAAGGATGCAATTCAGTAAGGATTTGATTGCCCGCCTTCGGAAGAATGAAGAAACAGCCTGCACAGAGTTGTACCGTAAGGCCGGAACCATGTTATATAATTTTATACTCTGCAGGGTAGGCCGGGACGAGGAGGCTGCGGGAGACGTGCTGTCCGAGGTCTTTCTTGATGTAGTTAAATATTCAGGTTCTCTTACACCGATGCATAATCTGAACGCATGGCTGTTCAGAATCACACGTTCAAAAATAGCCAATCATTTCAGAAAACTGAACAGGGATAAAAAATTCCAGTCATCAGCGCTGGTTGAATCAATTGAAGACAACAAGGGACAGGGGCTTGATCCCGAACTGCAGTTAATCGACAAGTTTGAAAAGGATTTTGTAAAAGAAGCTTTTACCGCATTAAGCGCGGAATACCGGGAAATAATGGAACGAAAATACGTACTCGGACAGAGCATGAAAAAGATTGCCGAAGACCTTAAACGGTCCGGGAAGTCCGTGGAATCAATATTGTACAGGGCCCGGAAACAACTTGAGCGATCTCTGGCAAAGCTCAGAAAGAAACATGAAAGGAAAGGCATGCCGGATGGATAAAAGGCAGCAGGAAAAAAGAACAGCTGAACTCGTCAGACACGGAAGCAAAAATGTACCTGTTCCCAGACATATAGAGAGCAGGATCCTGTCCGAAATAAGCGCAGCCAGCCGTGAAAAAGAAAGGAAACACTCTGTAATCCAGGTTAAGGCACTGCGCTATACTCCTGCGGCGGGGCTTGCTGCGGCGGCACTGCTGCTGATTCCTGTTCTGGTAATTGTACTTGGGTCGTTGCGTACCGGCGGAACCCGGGTTCCCATAACAGTTGTATCCGACAGCGGCGCCAGAATTAAGGAAAGCGGCAGTCTTGTTGCATATGGCGGGAATATAAATAAAAATGAAATTGTCGTTACCGATAAAGCCGCACAGACAGGATTATCCAGGGAAGATATCCTTGATATTCAGCTTTTCACAGAAACCGAATTTGAAATTACTGATTTTGATCCGCAAAGCGCCGATCTGGCTGCAGTACTTCATTCCGGTTCCCTTTATGCGCATAAAAAAGACAAGCAGTCAGGCTCGCAGGTCAGTATCAGCATAAATGAATACGATTTTGTAATGACGGGAACCAGAATATCCCTTTCTTCAAAAAATGACGGGTATATTCATGCATTATGTTTTGAAGGAACACTTGAGGTGTATAAATCCGAAAATCATATTCAGTCACTTACAGCCGGAAAGGGTATGCGGATTTTTCCAGACGATATCTGGCAGATATTTTCTATCAATGATTTATGCGCCGGGGCAGAAGATCTGGATGAAGAACTGAGATATGGACTGCCGGAAAAACCCTCAATTGCGGAGCTTGAATTCAGATTAAGTCTCAATGATAATCAGACCGTGCACTCAGCCGATAATGAGCATGGATCCGGGTCAGATTCAGCGGACACCGGCAATAAACAAATGGATCCTGAGAATCACGAATCAAACATTCTGCAGACTGCACTTGTTGAACAAAAAGAACGCTACACAATAATCAATATTGCATCAATAGCAGAAAACGGAAACAGCTCAGGCTTCTACAGCATGGCAACTAACGGTAATCAGATAATTGCTGTAAATTCACAAAGCGTGTTCAGTCTCGAAAATGATACGGTCAGTAAGAAAACAAGTCTTCCTTCAGGCATTACATTCAAGACAAATCCGGTTGCCGCGGGTTCTGAATTTATCCTGCCTGCAGCGAACACAATCCTTGCGATTAATGCTCGCAATATGGAGTCAAACCATTTCATCAACCTTCCTGCCGACGGCAGCATTGACCATAATTTTAATCCGGTTTTTCTTGATAATATGCTTTATGTTCCGATCCAGAATTTCGGATATTACAGCATTGATCCCGATGAACCTGAACCGGCACTTGATCTTGTTGCAGAAGAAAAATTCCCTGTCAGCCCGGGTATGATTGGCAAGCAGCTGATAATCGGCTCTTATTATAACAATTACATAGCGGGAATTAAACCGGAAGGCGGCACAGCATTCAGTAATTCTCTTGACGGTAATTCAACTGTAAATTTCTATATTTATGAATCTGACATATATTACTATATTGAGGAAAACGGCCGCTATTATATACAAAGATTTAATTCATCAGGAAGCAGCACCGGAAAATGGGAATTAAGCAACAGAGTAAAAAGTGATTTTATTGTAATCGGTTATACAATTTTCGGAATATACACTGATGGCAACCTGTTTTATCTTGATGCATCAGATAACAAACAGGAAACACTTGCAGTTCTTTTTGAAAACGAACCGACATCGAGGCAGTGGAGAAACACAAATCTCAGGGTTTACGCCGGTGAATTATTCTGCCCGACAGATTACGGCAAAATACTGATAGCAGACCTCAGCAGCAGACAGATCACTGACGAAATTTTTATAGAGGAAAACGGAAAATTCTATTCAGCCCCTGCAGTTCTGGGAAATAAGATTTATACAGTATCTTCTTCCGGAACAGTATACGCAATTATCAGAAACGAAAAATGAAACCGATACCGCCGACAGCTCCCGAGATATTTGAATTGTCATATGTAATATCATCCGCGTTAAAAGGAAAAACCGCGCATATTTCGGCGAGATTTATGAATATTGAGCTGTTATCATTAATTGAATAAAGCAGACCCGAAGCCAGAGCCGCCTTGAGCATTATCAGCCGGGTCTCGTTTGTATATTCGTATTTATCAATTGACATATAATAGGCCATTTTGTAGGCATTATGAATATTAAAGGCCGCTCTCAGTTCAATCAGGACACTCAGCGGTCCGGAGCTTCTGAACACGAGAGGGGAAAATCTTATTTCATGCTGAAACACAAGCGGATGCGAAGCAAGCTTGCTGTCAAGAGTCCCGGGATATCCCATCGAAAAAGCATAACCGGCAGAAAGCCCAAGAAGATCACTGTAAAACCAGTAGCCATCCAGCTCAAATGAAACCATATTGAACAGCGGATGGAATTTATTGACAACAGCCGGTTTTACAATACTCTGATGAATATTCAGCCACAATTTCCGGGAAATAAACTTGTCATTAAAAAGCAGCAAATCAAGCTTTTCCTTTATCTTTATCTCTTTTTCAAGTTCACCAGCCAGTGTTAAGGCCGGTACCGGCGGAATTTCTTCAATCTGTCTGACAAGTTCACCTGCATTATCTTCCCTGACTCCGGAAAGTTCCAGCTCAAGCCTTGCCCTCTCGCTGAAGTCGGGATTATAGATAACAAGAAAATATTTATCGCCTTCAGACTGAATGAGTGCAAGTGTATGTCTGTCTCTTTTTGCAAGAAGATCAGCGAACTGCTCCGGCACGGGATTTTCAGTTTCATATTCAAGCGAACTGAAAACTACGGCATATCCTTCATTCCCCCGCAGGTCCTCAACTGCCTGATTTATCAGAAAACGGGCTGATGCTGTTTCTTCCATTCTTCCTTCAGATGGTTCCGGAAGAACAATAAGAAATCTCTCGGCCATTTTACTGATATAGAGCGATTTGAATATTCCGCTGTTTCCGGAATCTGATGCAGACCCGTGCGATATGACTGAAACGAGTTCGCTTACGATATCGCGTGAATTGACAACAAGATTTTCAAAATCGGCGGCCCGAAAAACAGCCTCGTTAACAAGCTGATAATGGCTGACATCCCAGAGAGAAAATTTTACATCCAGCCCATGCCCCGTCTGAATGCAGCTTCCCGTAACCAGATAGTCCGAGCGAAGAAGTTCAGCTGCTTCAATATAAATATCGGTATCCGCCAGATTCGTCTGACTGTAACCGAAACCTTTAAGGAGCTTGCTTCTTTCATATCTGTTCATGACAAAACAGTCTTTTAATTCATAAATCAGATAGGATACCAGATCAACAAGCAGGACCATATCATTATCACTTATCCCCCGAACGTCAAAATCGGCGACAATAAAAACCGGTGTATTTTCCAGGGCTGCTGCATCCATGCATGGCAATACCATGAAAAGGAGCACCAGGCAAACTGTTGTCTTCCTGCCAAAGCTGAAAACCATTCAGAACCTCAATCCCGTATTTATGTTTATTGACAGACAAAGGAAATTCCAGACAGAAAATCCATTCACATATTTAAGCCGGGTATTTCCAATATTGTAATCTTCAGGATCAAGCGCTTCAAAGGTATAATTAATTCCATGGTAATTAAGCCCGAGGCTGATAAAATATTTTTCTGTGAAATAGATGGTAAATCCTAGAACAATTGGCAGATTAATTGAAAATCTCTCTATCGCCGGATAAACAATATCATATCCGCTATCATAAGCTAATGCACCGCTGGCCTGATTATTATCATAGCTTGCTCCAAACCCTCCCGAGACAAACAGCGAAAACGGTGATTTTGTATGAAAACCGAACATGGCCTCAAATGATATTTCGTAACGTTTTGTCTCTCTGCCAAGCAGACCAAAACCAAGATATTCCATTCCAAAATGAAACCGGTATGAATCCCCGAACAGATATGTATATCCGACAGCAAGTACCGGACTTACAAAAGGTCCATCCTCCGACCATGAAACAATCGTTCTGCCGAGACTGAGTCCGCTAAAAGGTGTAATGGACAATTCATGATGCTTGTCAAAAATCCGCTCGGAAAACTGTTCTTCTTCATTTATTTTCTGCCGCAGACTTGCCGCAACCTGCTCATCGAAAATTGCATCCCTTTCGGTGGGAGGAAGTTCGCGTGCCACTGCCTCGGCAATATTTACGGCCATGTTTTCAATATTCATTAAAAGATCAAGATCTGCAGGCATGGATTCAATGAAACTGTTTTTAATGCGCAGGGTATCGATCTCCCAGACATTCACAAGTATGTGCAAGTTTTCACCGGATGCATAGTATTCAGAAACAATAAGGGATACTCCGGAAAAGGTTTCTTTCAGAAAATCAAGATAAGCATCAAAATTATCGGAAGGACCTGAATCCAGTTCCTCCTGCCTGTCGTTATTAAGCAGATATATCCTTTCCTGTTTTTCAAGATTGATTTGAAGAACATTGTAAAGCGTAGTCTTCAGATATGCATAATCCGAATTGTCGGTCAGGTTCTTTACGGGAAGCAGAATAATTCTGTTTTTATCAGATGCAGTCATTTCAGATTCATTAGTATAAGCGTCAATTACCGTCAGGGCAAAGAGCAGCACCAATACTTTACGCATACCGGATAATAGCAGATATTTCTCATGCGGGCAATAATTACTTTATGACACCAGCAATTTTAAATTCAGCAAGATTTTTACTGCAGTGCACGGGAAAAAGGCATAAAACATATAATTGACCTGAAAAAATAAATTCATATAATCTGATTACATGAAAACAAATAAAAACAGTTTAGCAGTAGAAATAATTACATTAATAATTATTCTGATATCGGCTGTCGGTATTTCGGGCTGCGGGACAACATTCGGATCGACAAGGTATGCCGGCAGCTGGGTATGGCCGGGAGTAAAGCCGGACAGTTCTTCAGCCTACATACTTGCACACTTCAGTGATGCTGATTACGTCCTGCAGATAATTAATACGGAAACAGAAGAAATTCTGGAACCATTTTCTTTGACGGGACTACTTATCTGTTCGACGAATATAATTCGTTTCCCTGAACATAGAAAATGCCGGGAACAGATGGAAGATTGTCAACGCCGGCAAGTGCGTAAAGATTAAAATCACATGTATTGAATAAAATCAGGACTGCTGCTGTTATGACACAGGCTTTGGGGTTTTATATCAGACCGGATTTCAAAAATGGTATTTGTCTCATACAATAATGAATACAAATCTGATATTGACCTGACCATGTGTGTCAGCTCATGAAGTACAGATTCAGTTTAGCTGCCCGCGGTCTTTTCATACAGTTTGCGGTCGTTTATATCGCGAATAATATCGCGTCGGCTTTCAGAATCAGTATCCCGTCTTTGGCAGTTTCAGAAAACCCGTGGTAACGGTTTTCATGCGCAGCTGCATTATTCCGCAGGCCCATCATTGTTTTCTCCCAATACTTTGAAAGCCCCCAAAGGTTTGTCTGTATCATCTCTCTTTTCAACAGGGGTCATCAACAGCATAGATTTTTTTGCCTCTTCTTCTATAAAAAGCTCTACCGCATTCTGCTTTTTTTTCAAAACTATGAATGATAGGAATTTCTATAATTTCTGTCAACCAAAATTTCAGGAATATAGC
>CAZKOK010000142.1:0-8589 GCA_964554355.1 uncultured Spirochaetia bacterium
TTTAATTAACTCGGAAATATCGGATCTGATTGAAACACATAAAAAGTACTACAATCCGTACTGGGGCGAAGTGCTTCGTGCAGGAAACGAGGAAAGCCGCTTTGCCGATCAGGTTGAAAGATATGCATGTCTGTATATGACAAGGGTTTCCGATTTATATTATTATTCCCCGCGTACTTATTTCAGACCAATAAGACGCATAATGCCTCATGAGTTAACAGATTAACAGATTTTATAGCTTATTTCAGCTTCTTCAATCTTTTCATACAAAGAAAGCTGGTGTAAATTATAGACTAAATAAAAAAAATAAATAAAGGATTCTGTATGTTTTTCATCAAATCTGTCGCGGAAATTCTGGACCACTTTAAAACAGATAAGGAAACAGGTCTTTCAGATGCCGAAGCTAAAGCGTGTTATGAAGAATTCGGACCGAACAGACTGGCCGAAAAAAAGAGTAAAAACAAACTGATAATCTTTCTGGAACAGTTTAAGGAAATAATGGTATTTATCCTGATCGGAGCTGCAGCTGTTTCTTTCGTTATGCATGATTCCGTTGAGGCTGTTATTATCCTTCTTATAGTTTTCCTGAATGCCTTTCTCGGATATATACAGGAAGCAAAGGCCCAGAGAGCAATTGATGCGCTTCAGAAAATGTCAATTCCATTTGCCAGGGTCCGCAGAAACGGTATGATAACCGAAATTGATTCAACAATGATTGTCCCCGGTGACATCATTCTGCTGGAGGCCGGCAATATAGTACCGGCAGACGGCCGCATTATCGACTGTGCAAACCTGAAAATAGAAGAAGCTGCACTTACAGGCGAATCCGAACCGGTTGAAAAACATACAGAAGCAATAAAATCGGAAACGACCGCACTCGCCGACAGAAAAAACATGACATACAAAAATACACTTGTAACCTACGGCCGCGGGGAAATGATTGTAACGGCAACTGCGATGGAGACAGAAATCGGGAAAATAGCCGGCCTTCTTCAGAGTGTGGAAAAAGAGCGTTCACCGCTTCAGAAAAGACTGGACAAACTGGGCAAAGTCCTCGCGCTTTGCGCACTCGGCCTGATTGCTGTTGTTATGGTCGTTGTCTATTTTTCCTCAAGATTTACGGGTCAGCCCCTTGGATGGAAGGAACTTCTGGAAACAGCAATAAGCATGGCTGTGGCCGCCATTCCGGAAGGTCTGGCAGCAGTGGTTACCATCTCGCTTGCTCTCGGTGCGGGAAGAATGCTGAAAAAACAGTCTCTGATGAGAAACCTGCCCAGCGTGGAAACCCTGGGTTCCGTGACCGTCATCTGTTCTGACAAGACAGGAACGCTGACCCAGAACAAGATGACTGTTCAGAAAATAATAACAATTGACAGACAGATAGACAGAAAGAGTTTTACCAGGGATATCGATCTTCATTCACGGCTTATCCTGCTTGCCGGTTCAATGGCAAATGACAGTAAATTCAGTGAAACCGGGAATGAAATCAAAATTCTGGGTGATCCAACTGAAACAGCAATTGTCCAGGCAGCTTCAGACGCAGGAATGGATATAAGATCAATTCAGGAAAACTGGTCCAGGACCGGCGAACTTCCGTTTGATTCAGAAAGAAAGAGAATGTCAACCGCCCATTCTCCGGAAAATGCCCCGAAGGATGCAAAGGAGATCCTCCGGGCGCTTCCTTCGGGAGAAAAGATCACCTTCTGCAAAGGTTCAGCAGACGGCCTTCTGGAAATCAGTTCCCATTACTTTGATGGCAAATCCGTTGTCCCTATGGACACAGGAATAAAAGAGAGAATTCTTGAGATAAATGCAGAAAACGGCAGCAATGGTCTCCGCGTACTGGGGATCGCCGCAAAACCGGCAAAATTAAAGGACGCAATGGAAAAAGACCTGATCTTCCTTGGAATGGCCGCCATGGAAGACCCTGTCCGCCCTGAAGCAATCGAAGCCGTTCAAACCTGCCTTAAAGCCGGAGTCAGACCGATCATGATAACAGGAGACCATCCTGTTACAGCCCTGGCAATTGCCCGTCAGCTTGGCCTTACAAAAAATGACGAAACAATGACGGGAAGCGAGCTTAACGGGCTTGATGACACTCAGCTTAAAGATGCCGTTAAAAAAGTATCCGTATTCGCCAGAGTTTCGCCGGAACATAAAATGCGTCTGATCGATGCTCTTCAGTCCAACGGTAATATTGTCTCAATGACGGGGGACGGAGTAAACGACGCCCCGGCGCTGAAATCGGCCGACATAGGCGTCGCAATGGGAATTACGGGGACCGATGTATCAAAACAGAGTGCTGATATGGTGCTTCTTGACGATAATTTTGCCACAATTGTTACAGCAGTCAGGGAAGGCCGGACAATTTATGACAATATCAGGAAATTCATCAAATATATCCTGACCGGAAATGTCGGCGAAATACTTGTCATGCTTATTGCGCCTTTCCTCGGTTTTCCTCTGCCTCTGCTTCCTCTGCAGATCCTCTGGATAAACCTGGTAACGGACGGAGCACCGGGAATTGCCATGGGATATGAAAAGGCCGAACGCAATACGATGAAACGCCCGCCTTACAAGCCTGATGAAAGCATATTTGCCCGCGGGACCGGACCGCAGATACTGATTTACGGATTTATCGTTGCAGCAATTTCGCTGATGGCAGGATTTATCGGAAGAAGCGTATTTCAGGCAAACGGAACATGGCAGACAATGATATTCACCACTTTGACACTCTGCCAGATGCAGCTTGCCTTCTCGGTCCGTTCCAACAGGGACTCGATATTCCATTACGGCCTTTTTTCCAATAAACCAATGTTCTATACAATCATTATCACAGTAGCCCTGCAGATACTGCTGATCTACCTTAAGCCCATGCAGGCAATATTTAACACAAAAAGCCTTAAGATGAGTGAACTGCTGATATGCTTCGGTTTGAGCTTTACGGTTTTTATCTTTGTGGAGATTGAGAAAATCTTCCTTCGTGCGCGTAACAAATTCTGAACCACAGAGAACACAGAGTTTTTATTGAAAGCTTTATCGGCATCCGTGGTATCGTCTATTTATTCAAAAATTATTTTAGGGTTTGGGAAAAACCAAAAAAATAAAAATATTATGCCAATATTTGATGGGAAACCGATTAATTTAAATCATCAAAATCCCTCTGTGCCCTCTGTGCTTCAACCATATTTCACAAACCCGAAAAATATGATACAATTTAGACTAACATAAAGAAAAAAGGTTGCCAATATGGAAAAGAGATTTGACGGGAAAAGCATGGTTAAGGTTTACAACGGCAAAAGGGATGGAAAGCTTGGAACAAAGCACAACCCTGCCCAGCTGACTGTGACAGCAAAAGCCAGAGCAAAGGAAATAGAAAAAATCTGCAAGGAAAATGGCTGGGTCTGTGAAATTACAGTTGATTCTAAGCAGGAAGAAGATATAAATGATCTTGAACTTCTTAAGCATCCGGTAAAAACCGTAAAAACCAAAGAAAAACCGGGCAGGAATGATCCCTGTCCATGCGGCAGCGGAAAAAAATATAAATACTGCTGCATGAAATAAACAACCCCCGGCAAAGCCGGTGGTTTTGCACAGTTCCCTGTAGGGGAGCATGGGCTGCCCTACGGACAGTCCGGTAGTCTTAAGCTACTTCAGAAAAAATAAAGGCATCAGATCATTATAAAATATCCTCTTTTTTACAGCAGAAAAACCATAAATTCTGCACCAAAAAAAATAAAAATATTTTTTTAAAATCTATAGACCTGATCCCGAAATGGCAGTATATTACCTCAGTTTTAAAGAATTGTTTAATTCTTTCCAATGTTATTGCCGCGGCACCAGACTGAAAAGTCCGGTCCGAATGAGAGGTGGCGAGTGTATCCAGCTGCTTATGGTAATGATACTTTATTTCCAAAAAATCATGATTTTAAAATTGTAAATGTAAATGAAAACTGCGGACTTGGAGTAATCTGTTTCCGTAATTTCCGGGAAGGCGAAATGATAGCTCGGATGGCCGGAGAGATAATCCATGATATCAGGCAGCACAGTCTTCAGATCAGACCGGATGTACATTTGTACGATATCTACTTTTCAGGTTATTTCTTACACTCATGTGATCCGAATATCTTCCTTGATATGGAAAAACTTCTTGTTTATGCAGTCAAACCAATCTGTAAAAACGATCTATTGATGATGGATTATACACAGACCGAAGATTACCTTTTCAAACAGTTTGCCTGTTCCTGCGGAGCAGAGAACTGCAGGAAATGGATCTGCGGGAAAAAAGAGACACCTCAGGTCCTTGTCAATACACAGGCAGACCAGCTGATTACATCTTTAAGAATGAATTAATGAACAGACAGAAATCGGATGCTCTCTGGTGGGAGCGTCGTGATCTTGAATTCCAGGATAATGAACTTACCTTCGCCGGCAGGAGCCTCGAGGCTCTGTGCCGGCGTTATGGAACACCTTTGTTTGTATACCGCCCGGAAAGAATACGCGAAAATCTTGCAAGACTCCATAACGCATTTAAAAAAGGCGGATTTGAAAATCATTATAAAATCCATTATGCAATGAAAGCCAACCGCTTCCCTCCGCTTCTAAAGTTTATCAGAAAAACCGGACTCTGCGGTATTGATGCCTGCTCGCCGAATGAAGTGGATCTTGCGCTGAAATGCGGTTTTAAGCCTTCAGATATTTCCTATACCGGCACAAGCCTTTCGGAAGATGATTTAAGAAGACTGGGCCGGGTAAAAAACCTTCATATTAATCTGGACTCTGTCCATTCAATCCGAAGCTGGCCCAGGTACTCGATAAATAACAGGATAGGAATCAGAATAAATCCTGCACTAGGTATCGGAAGAAGCGGAAATGATAAACTTCATTACAGCGGAAACTCGGCCACAAAGTTCGGAATATATGCAGAACAGCTTGAACAGGCAAGGGAAGCAGCAGAAAAATCGGGTCTGAAAATTGTAAAAATACACTTCCATACAGGATGCGGATACCTGAATGAACGGCTTCCAGTACTGGATGAAATCCTTGCAAAAAGCATGCAGTTTATAAACAAACTGCCCGGGATTGAAGCTGTCAACATCGGCGGGGGTCTGGGAGTGCCGCATACATCGGAAGACAAAGCGCTTGACCTGGATAAATGGATCGGTATTATTAAAAAGCATTTTGGAAATAAATCCTTTAAAATTGAAACTGAACCGGGCGATTACATTGTCAAGGATGCAGGTGTGCTTCTTCTTACCATGAATTACCAGGAAATAAAGGACAACTGTCATTTTACGTTTATAAATGCCGGATTCAATATTGCGCCTGAACCAGCCGTCTATTCACTGCCGTTTGAACCTGTTCCTGTTATCCGAAGGGACGGAGACCCGACAGAAACTGTAATAGCAGGGAACATCAATGAAGCCCTTGATATCTGGTACCGAAAAATCAGGCTTTCCCCGATTAATCCCGGAGATTGCATAGCATTGATAAATGCCGGTGCATATTCATCCTCCATGGCATCCAACCACTGCATGAGGGGAAAATTCAGGGAAATACTCTTAAAATAATCAGCCTGATTCCCGTTACAATCCGCAGAACTGATTTATTTTTCAGCTTCGGAACCGGTTATCTTCCTGAACGGCGCAACCATGGAGCCGACCATATTACTGAACATGCCTTTTTTGATAAACGGTATGCTGGTAATCAGATAGGCGATCGACATTTTCAACCTGTTGAAAAGACTGCGTCCCTGAAAATCATAATAGCCGATCTTTTTATATGTTCTATGGTCGGCCCTGAAAACCACTTTCATACCTTCATATACATCATCTCTGAATATTTTTCTGCCTGCTGTTGATCTGAAAGTATCTGAGCATACATACCCCTCCACTGATGCTTCTATTGCCATACGGACAGCCGATTCAATCTCACTGTTAAGCCTGAAAGAATCCCGGCACTCATCACTTACAAGAGCGGCAAGCCGCGATCCTTCCATTTCCACATATGTTGTGAGCATTTCCTTCAAATTTCCCATATATGAAAGAGGTCCTGATACAAGAAAAATAAACTGCTTTTCTGCCAGAACAGGCTGATGAGTATTGAAAAAACTCCGGTCCAGAAACTGTTTCCATTCCCAGGACAGATATCTGTCTTTGATTTTACCTGCCCAGATCAGAATATCAGCTGTCATTATTTTTCCCCTGAAAGTATCAATATACTCATCTTTTCCTTCATAGGAGCAGATATTATCAGGTCCGCATTTCAGGCAGCCGAGACAGCCTCCGTTTATTTTCATTTTACTCAGATTGACAACATCAATTTCCATTTCCAGAAGCGATTTAAGATAAGAAATCATTTTCCCGGGATTCCCCTCCTCGCAGTCGGTAACTGCAACTATTTTTTTATTAGTGGAAATTTTAGCCGCTGAAGGTCCAGGTTTATATTCCCAGCTGAAATAAGGCAAAGGAAAAAACTTCCTCGGAACTGATATTTTTTCCTCAACCACCCTGAAAATATAACAGGCAAATTTATCAGTCTGCACCTGCCCTTCTTTTTTTAAAAGGTCATTCATTTTGGGTGAATGACTTCCGATAAAGTGCATTCCTAGATCTTCACTGACAGCCTGTATATAATTATGGGCAGTATGGTCATAAAAATGGATTGAAGTGGTAATACAGGCAGCATATTTATTCCTGAAGAGCTTCGGATATTTTTCATAACATAATTCAATAAAACGTTTCAGATTACCATGAACACTCATGTAATAGAGAGGAAAAGCCCATAAAATAAAATCAGCTGCCCTGATTTTATCAAATACATCCTTCTGTTTTTCATCATCAGACAGAATACTCCTGATTTTCTGTGCCGGATAAATAAAATCGAACTGATGTTCGGCGTATTTTGACTTAATGTAATTCACATACTGAATTGTGACACTCTCTTTTCCTTTTGGACTTCCCCCGATAACGGTAATTTTCATTTTACTCTCCTTATCATATATCAATAACTTATATATCAATATGATATAGACAGGTCAAGAAAAAAGAAGTTAAATTTTTTCAAGTTCGATAAGACAGTTGTTGCACCACTCTATCTGCGCCCTGGAATAATACAGACCATTTCTCACAGTAAAGATCCAGAACGGGCTATGGTCCGGATGTTTTTTTGCATTTTGCAGATGATTTTCAATTGATTTGTACTCTGTAATAAGGTTTTCGTGATGTTTTTTTTCCTGCTCCAGCTGCTTTTTTATGTTTTCCTTTTCAGAGTATCCTCCGAAAAATAATTTCAGCAGAAGTTCACTTTTTTGAATTTTAGGTTCGGTTCTGTCCTTTATCCACACGGCAAAAACCTCATCGCCTTTTTCTGTAAGCGTATAAACGATCCGGGGCGGATTGCCGTGATATTCCTCTTTATGTGAAGTAACCAGACCTTCCTTTTCCAGTTTTTTAAGCACCGGATAGATATGACCGTAATTTTCCTGCCAGAAGTAAGAAATACTAATATCTGTTATTTTCTTGATATCATATCCCGACATCGGACCAAGATGAAGCAGTCCTAGGATTGCATATCTGGTTTTATTGATTCTCGGCAAAATTCTGCCTCCTGTCTGAGGATAAAATCAATATATCATATTGATATATTGAAAGGAAGCGCCGGGCAATATTAAAATAATGAAAAGTAGCCTGAATTATTAATGAAATGATGATAAATTAGGAATATGATTATTACATCCGTCAATACTGTTTTCTGATCAGGCGGTTGGGCGGACGATTAAGGAGAATATTATGAAAAAAATATCAGCAGTTTTGGCTATAGCATTACTTGTCATGTTTGTTTTTTCCTGTGCATCAGAACCGAAAGCATCGGTAATGGTTAAAGCAGAACGTCAGCAGCGGGCATATGAACGCTATATTGCAGAGCATACAACTGAAAGCGAAGAAGATCTGTTGAAACCAGGCATTTATGTATACGACAAACAGTTCTGGGTTGTAATCAGCCTGTCTGATACGGGTGTGGACAGTTATCCGGAGTGGGCATGCAAAAAACTGCTTAGCAGCCTGTCTGCATATGATATTATTGATGAAGATGAAATTTCACCGGAAGAATATTCGGCGCTGGTCCTTGAATTTGAAGAAGCAGGATTCATAGAAGGCAAGATAACCAATATTTTTCAGGTAACAATATCTGTAAAAGAAATGGACAAATTCAGGGAAACATACACTGAATAATAATGAATTATGAATAAAAACCGCTGCCGAACTGACAGCGGTTTTTTATATCCTGGATATCTTAAAATCCTGATATTCATTCGTGTTAATCAACAATTTATTCGTGTCCATCTTCGTGGTTTCTCAATCATTATTCATAATTACTTTAATCAGTTTTTCAGTATTTGCACGGTCTTCCATGAATTCGCAGTGCTGGCGGCGTCTGTCTGCGAAATAAGCGGCAGTGATTCCTTCAATTTCGGGCGAAAGAGCGCAGTACAGCGGGGTTGCAGCTCCCTGTGCAGGAGTCTGATGTCCTCCGAAACCCAGATTATTTGAAAGTCTGGAATTTACATCGCCGGGATGGCATGCTGTA
>CAZKOK010000143.1:0-8539 GCA_964554355.1 uncultured Spirochaetia bacterium
CTATACTACTTCCTTCGGAAACAGAAACAGGAACTCCATTTACTATTATATTAACAGTCTTCACTTGTTGTCTCCTTTATCGTACATAGACGGCATTGAATTTGCATACCTGAAAACATTCCCCGCATTTGATACATGCTTCCTGGTCAATCTCATGCAGCTGGCGCCTTTCACCGCTTATTGCATTGACAGGACATTTCCTTGCGCACACTGTACAGCCGATACACTTGTCAGGCAGGATATGGAAACTGATAAGCGGTTTGCATTTCCTTGCCGGACATCTGCCGTCCTTTATATGTGCCAGATATTCATCCTCGAAATATTTCAGGGTCGAAAGAATCGGATTAGGTGCAGACTGCCCTAGTCCGCACAGAGACGCTTTCTGCATTGCGTGCCCGATATCTTTCATTTTCCGGATGTCTTCGGTTTTTCCTTCACCCTTTGTTATCCGGTCCAGAATATTGTACAGTGTCCTTCCGCCGATACGGCAGGGGGAACATTTCCCGCAGGATTCATCAACCGTAAAGCCGAGATAAAATTTTGATACGTCAACAATACAGTCGTCTTCATCCATTACAATCATGCCGCCGGAACCCATAATCGAACCAAGCTCCTTCAGATGGGCATAATCAATCGGCGTATCCAGATTTTCCTCTGTAATTACGCCGCCGGAAGGTCCGCCGGTCTGGACGGCTTTGAACTTTTTATTCCCCAGCATTCCCCCGCCGATATCAAAGATGATTTCACGCAGGGTTGTTCCCATCGGTACCTCAACCAGTCCTGAGTTTCTGATTTTTCCCGTCAGGGCAAAAACCTTTGTGCCTTTCGACTTGTCATTGCCGATTTTTGAAAACCACTCGCCGCCCTTCATTATTATCACGGGGATATTTGCCCAGGTGCCGACATTATTGATAATCGTCGGTTTGCCCCAGAGTCCCTTTACTGACGGGAAAGGAGGACGCGGGACAGGCATACCGCGTTTCCCTTCTATAGAGGCGAGCAGTGCTGTCTCCTCACCGCAGACAAATGCTCCGGCACCAAGCCTTATTTCGATATCAAAACTTAAACCGGAACCCAGAATATCCTTTCCAAGCAGCCCAAGTTCCCGTGACTGCTCCATTGCCCTTTCAAGCCTTTCGATCGCAAGCGGATATTCCGCACGGATATAAATGAATCCCCTGTCAGCGCCTGCCGTATATCCGGCAATTGTCATTGCTTCGAGAATTGAATGCGGATCACCTTCAAGAGTGCTTCTGTTCATGTATGCGCCGGGGTCTCCCTCGTCAGCATTCACAACAATATATTTCTGGTCGCCTTGGGCCTGCTTTGTGAAATTCCATTTCATCCAGGTAGGAAACCCTGCCCCTCCCCTGCCACCGAGACCGGATTTTTTAAGTTCTTCGATAACATCATCCGGTTTCATTTCAAACAGGACTTTTTCCAGAGCTGCATAGCCTTTCCCTTGCTATATATTCATTAATATTGTCAGGATCAATGATTCCGCAGTTTCTTAATACTATTCTTACCTGTTTCTGGTAAAAGTCAGCCTCTTCAATTTTAACCTGCTTTCTGGATTGTGATGTGTCATAGACAAGTCTGGATACTTTTTTTCCTCCGACAATATCCTGTTCCACTATTTCCTTTACATCATCCATTGCAACATTTACATAAAAAGTGTCATCGGGAAGTATTTTTACGGCAGCGCAGGTATTGTGGAAACCCATGCAGTCTGCCTTTACAGTCTGAACATTGACCTTGCCGGAATGTTTTTCACATTCCCGGATAAATGTATTGTAAATCTCATCCTTTTTATCATTCGGACAATTTGTCCCGGTATAAACCAGTATATATTTGTCAAAAGTCATCTGCTTATGCCTCCTTGCCGCCCAGAAGGTCGGCAGCGGGTCTATCCAGAATATGATCATTTAAAAGAAGCCTGCCCTGAATATGCTTTCTTACAATTCTTGCTGCAAATTCTTCATCAACATTCCCGTAAATAATATCAGGCATTCCAGGAACATGAATTTCAACTGTAGGTTCAACGGAGCACATCCCCATACAGCCGGTCTGCTTGATAAGTCCGTTCTCTATCCCGGCATCCTTCATGGCTTTTTCAAAAACATCCCATGTTTTTTTTGCACCCGCGGCAATTCCGCAGCTTCCCATTCCGATAATTACTTCTATTCGTTCAGATCCGGCCTTTTTACCGAAAAACTGTTTTTTACTCTCTTCGCGCAGTCTGCGAAGCTGATCCAAATTTAATTTTGCCATATCATTCTCCCCTGAATCTGGCGATTATTGCCGGAAGATCGGCTTTCGTCAATTTTCCGAATACTTCATCATCTATAACAAGCACCGGTGCAAGCCCGCAGCAGCCTACGCAGCGTACTGCCTCAATTGAAAATTCGCCGTCATCAGTTACCTGATTTACACCAATCCCGAGAAGGTTCTCAAGTTCATTGATGATATCTTCCCCGCCCTTCAGATAGCAGGCAGTTCCCATACATACCTGAATATTGTATTTCCCGGGTTTATCCAGTTTAAAAAAGTGATAAAAGGTAACAACCCCGTAAATCTTGGCCAGCGGCACATTCAAAAGATCAGCAACCTTCAACGCTGCTTCTCTTGGAATATACCTGAATTCTTCCTGTACCCTGTGAAGGATCATAATCAGATTACCCGGTTTGTCCTTCCATTCACTGATAAAGTCCGTCAGCTCTCTGGAGAATTCAATCTCCGCCTTGTTTTGGATAGACATCATTTTCCCCTTGTTGTATTTGCCGGCTGAGTGCCGTACTCCGCTTAAGAGTTTCAGCCGGCTAAAGACTCATACAAGTTAATATTACAGCAGGTAATAATAACTCCCTTATTGCCTCTGATAATAATGAATTAATATAAAGAATTCAATATTAAACCAATTAATTTTGCAAATTAATGTGCCTATTTTATGTAATTTCACACTCATAACATAAATAAAAATATTTGAATTTTTTTATTGTGATTTTTTTAACATTAGTGTATAGTTTAGTACTATATTGCTACGTTTTCGTAAATATAAACATAAATTATAAGGAAAATATAATGAATAAGGATCTTGTTATACGTTTGTCAAAATATAAAAGACTGCTGCAAAAGCTGAAAGCTCTTGGTCTTGAACGTGTATTCTCAAACAATCTCGGAGACGGCATAGGCGTGTCCCCTGCCCTTGTACGTAAGGATTTTTCCGTCCTGAATATGACAGGCAATAAAAGAGGCGGCTATGGAATTAATTCACTCATAGAACGGCTTGATCAGGTCCTTGGCCTGGACAAACCGAAAAATGCAATTATTGCAGGCTGCGGGAATATAGGTGTCGCCCTTATAAAATTCGAAGGATTCAGGACTGAAGGAATTAAAATTACCGGAGGATTTGATATCTATCCTGAAAAGTTCGACAAGACCCTGCATACCCCGATCATGCATATAGATGAAATGAAGGATTTTATAATAATGAACAAAATCCAGGTCGGGATACTTGCTGTACCCGACTCTGTGGCTTCTGAAGTCTTTACCCAGATGGTTGATGCGGGTATCCGCGGGATCCTGAATTTTACATCAGTTGAACTGAAAACCACCAGGGACCCCGAAAATGCATGCACAGTGCACAACGTTAATCTCGGTCTTGAGCTTGAACATCTGTTTTATCAGGTAAATATGAATTCGATAAGCGATATTGATACCGACAGATAAACCGCTAAATACTTTAATATTGAACCACCCGCTCCTTCGTCGCCCGAGGACACAGAGGGATCTTCTTAAATCAAATACAAAGACTTTCCATGATATATCTTTCTTAATCGAATTTTGTAACTATGGTTTTTTACAACCCTTAAAAAGATAAAAGAATCTGTGTTCTCTGTGCCCTCTGTGGTTCAAAAATGATACAGGGGTTTCGGAATAATGCCAAAAGGTGTAAAAAATCTGCGTATCTGCAGAAAATTATTCCGGTTTCAGCGAAATCTTACGGACTGTACGGGAATCCTGCAGTCCTTTATTCTCCATATCCATAATTCCGTCATACCTGAGCCACATGCCTTTTCCAAGTGAAAATTCCGCAAGCCCTCTGAAACCTATGCTGATTGTTATATCAATTATATCCATATCCAGACCGAAAGTTGCACCGGGGAATGTCCCGGAAACAAATTCATGTATGTCATATTTAACTACAGCGACCGTATCTTCATCTTCTTCCCTGAGATCAAGCAATGTAACAGTATTTTCCCTGTCCGCATTACTGCAGATAAAGGTCTGATCATTTTCAATAAAATTTATATCTATACTCCAGGTATCGCCGATATTTACCCTGTTTTCAGGGAGTTCAAGAAGCATTGCAACAAGGTTTTTCTGTCCCCGCTGGACCCAGAAGCTTTCAATTTTACCGGATGAATCAACCGCTCCCCTGAGCATTACACCGCTGTCATGTCCGATAAGATCATCAACAACGGAAAAATCATCACTGATTTTCTGACCGGGCCCGACAATCATGGTCATCTGGATTAAATCTTCGCTGTCTTTCTGTAGTATGGTTTTCATGATGCTGTCTTTCTGAATGGTTTCTATTTTTTCAAATTCATCCTGCAGGTAAGCAGCGGTTTCAGAATCGCCTGGCTGCAGGCTGTCAAAGACACCAGGAAGGTCTTCATGATCGCCGGTTACTTCCTTTAGTTCAGTATCATAAACAAGAATTTCCGTGCCGTTCATTTTCCATCTTAAAAATTCGCCTGTATTTTCCGTTGTACCCGCAGTTACACAGGCTGAAACCAATATTCCGGTAACTATCAGAATGAATGGAATTGCTGTTTTTCTAAGCATTAATATCTCCTTGATTTTCCGGTTTCTTCAGGAATTATGTATTATAAACATTTTTAGCTGTTTTATAATAGTGAAAAATACAAAAAACCCCGGCTTTCACCGGGGCAGATTTTTTATCAGTTTTCAGATTCTATTCTTTAATTAAAGCCCGCTCCATATATCTGGTGTGAAGCAGATGGTGCGATTTCTTACCAAGGGGTTCCTTTAAAAATTCCCTGTATAAAGTCTGGATATCGGGATTCTCATGGCTGAGTCTGAGTTTCTTGCCTTCATCTTCCCTATAAATCGCTTCAATCCGCTTAAGCCTTGTTTCGTTATCAGTAAATCTGGGCTGTCCGCCGCCTCCGATGCAGCCTCCGGGACAGGCCATTATTTCGATAAAGTGATAGATTTCACCCTTTCTTACGCGTTCGATAAGCGACCAGGCGTTTTCAAGCCCATGTGCCACGGCGACTTTTACTTCGACACCTTCAAGGAATGACCAGTCTTTTGTTACATTTTCCAGTTTAAGTGAAGCTTCCTTGACTCCCTGAAGCCCGGCAACAGGCACTACATGCAGGTTTTCAAAAGGAAGTTTGCTTCCAGTAACAATCTCGTAGACTGTTCTTATTGCAGCTTCCATTACTCCGCCTGTATTGGCGAAAATATCGGCCGCTCCGGATGAAAGACCTAGTGGAGCATCCATTACGGAATCCGGCAGTCTTTTAAATTTTATCCCGCCCTGAATAATAAGTTCGCCCAGTTCTCTTGTTGTCAGAACATAGTCGACATCCTGAAAACCTGAATCGGACATTTCATCTCTCTGGCATTCAAATTTCTTGGCTGTACAGGGCATAATGGAAACCACTTTCACTTTGGACGGATCATGGCCCATTTTTTCGGCCCAGTAGGTTTTGATCAGGGTACCCATCATCTGCTGGGGACTTTTACATGTTGACAGGTTATCAAGCATGTCGGACGCATAGTATTCTGCAAACTTGATCCAGCCCGGTGAACAGGAGGTGAACATCGGAAGAGCCACCTTCTTTTTTTCAACAAGAGCATTCTTAAGCCGTGTCAGAAGCTCTGTACCTTCTTCCATGATTGTCAGGTCGGCTGTGAAGTTTGTATCAAAAACGGCGTCAAAACCAAGATACTTTAATGCAGTTGTCATCTTTCCTGTAACAAGGGTTCCCGGCTCGTAGCCGAAGCATTCGCCGAGTGCGGCCCTGATTGCAGGTGCTGTCTGTACTACGGTTATTATTTCCGGATCATCAAGCAGGTCCCAGACCTGTTCGACATTGGATTTTTCAATAATTGCACCCACGGGACAAACCGCGGCGCACTGTCCGCACTGGACACAGGCAACCGATGACAACGGGAGCCCTTCCGGCGGACCGATCTGAGTGGCAAAACCCCTGCCCTGGGGAAAGAGGGCGCCCGTATGCTGTATGGCCCTGCAGACCGTAACACAGCGTCTGCACTTTATGCATTTGGCTGAATCCCTGATTAAAGCCGGAGTGGAATCATCATAAATTCCGCTTGCCTTTTCTCCTTCGAATTTCTCAACTTCAATACCGACTTCCCTTGCAGTGGCCTGCAGTTCGCAGTCACCGTTTCTGTTGCAGACCTGGCAGTTTCCATCGTGTTCGGAAAGGATCAGCTGCATCATTTCCTTTCTTGCTTTCCTGACCCTTTCGGTATTTGATTTTACAGCCATTCCTTCGCTTATCGGACATATGCAGGATGCCACAAGTGTCCGTGCGCCTTCCACTTCAACAAGACAGATGCGGCAGGCCCCCTCGGGCTTGAGCCCCTGCAGGTTGCATAATGAAGGGATATGTATATTGGCTGATTTTGCAGCTTCAAGTATGGTCAGGCCGCTTTCAGCGGTAACCTGCTGACCGTTTATTGTTAATGTAACCTTATTCATTATTCTCTCCCATAATCACAGCGCAGACAGCGTTTTGCCTGCAGGATTGTTTCCGGTTCCACCCATGGCTGTTCAACTTCATCAAAATTATTCTTCCTTCTGGCAACATTCAGGACATCGGCTTCTCGCCTTGCCGCATCCACAGGTTCGGCATCAGGATCAAAGAATGTATTAACCGGTTTGTCTTCGCGCCAGAAAGGATCAATCTCTCCGCCCAGGAAATCATTAATTCCGACTGCTGCCGATTCTCCGTCGGCTACTGCTTCAATAACCGAAGCAGGTCCCGCTGCAGCATCGCCTCCGGCAAACAGCCAGTCATGGTTTGTTTTTCCGCTTACAGGATCAATGTTTATCCATCCGTTTGCTGAAATAACCCCGAGGTTTTTCATCTCGCTGACATCAGCTTCCGGAATAAGCTGACCGCAGGCCATGATTACCTGATCGGCTTCAAATTCCATCTTTTTACCTGTTGCTACAGGCCTTCGCCTTCCTGATCTGTCGAAATCACCGGGTTTCATTCTGGTGCAGACAATTTTTCCGTTTCCGGAACCTGAGAAATCAATCTCTTCGGGATTAACCAGAGTACAGATTTTTACCCCTTCTTCTTCTGCATGTTCAATTTCCTCTTCATATGCAGGCATTTCAGCGCGGGTCCTTCTGTAGACCACGGTTACATCAGAACCGAGTCTGACAGCAGTCCTTGCCGTATCGATGGCAGCATTGCCGCCGCCGATTATTACCACTTTTTTCCCCACCAAAACAGAACCGCACAGATTATATGTCCTTAAGAAGTCGGTGGCCTGTACTACCTTGTCTTTCTTTCCTTTTACAGGAAGATTTATATCAAGCCCTTCGCCTGCTCCGATACCGACAAATACAGCTTCATATCCCTCTTTTCTTAACGATTCAAGGGTGAAATCCTTTCCAAGCCTTATTTCGGTACGGATATCCACGCCGAGGTTTTCAATCATTCTGATTTCCCGGGCCAGGGTCTCGCGCGGGAGTCTGTATGCCGGAATCATCTGCACAAGCATTCCGCCCGGCCTTGCTTCGGCTTCAAAAACCACCGGCTTGTAGCCCAGCCGTGCCAGAAAATACGCACATGAGAGTCCTGCCGGTCCTGCGCCGACAATTGCGATTTTTCTTGCCGCATTTTCCCTGCTGCGCTTAACTTCCGGGACCTGCATGGTTATTTCCTGATCGACCATATATCTTTTTATTCCGCGTATTGCCACCGCACTGTCCAGGTCCGCCCTGCGGCATTTGTCTTCACAGGTATGAAAGCATACCCTTGCGCAGACAGCTGCAAACGGGTTGCGTTCCCTGTGCAGCTGCAGGGCTTCGGCATAACGCCTTTCGCCTACCAGCGATACAAATCCCGGCACATTGACATTGGCCGGACATGCACTTCGGCACGGGGCTTTTACAAGACCTGCGCAGACGCCGGCTGAACAGAGTTTCCTGTTGATGTGTTCTTCATATTCATATCTGAAATGCCTGATTGTCGAAAGCACCGGATTCGGGGCTGTCTGTCCAAGTCCGCATAATGCAGCTTCCCGGATTATTGTTCCGAGATGAACAAGAGTGTCTATGTCTTCTTCCTTTCCTTTCCCTGCACAGATGCGTTCAAGTATTTCAAGCATTCTCTTGGTACCTACACGGCAGGGAACGCATTTACCGCATGATTCTTCCTGAACAAACTCAAGAAAAAACCTGGCCACGTCCACCATACAGGTGTCTTCATCCATGACGATCATTCCGCCGGAACCCATGATG
>CAZKOK010000144.1:0-8537 GCA_964554355.1 uncultured Spirochaetia bacterium
AATTCATAATTCATAATTCATAATTCATAATTCATAATTCATAATTCATAATTCATAATTACCTTCCAGGCATTGACCAGGCAAATATCAGATGATAACCTCACTGTAAAGATGAAGAGAACCTTTTTTTTCAGTGTTCTTTTATTAATAATTTTCTCTCTTTTTTCCTGTTCCGGAAATAAAATTCTTTTCATCCATGATCAGTATTATCCATACCTGTTCAAAGACCCGGGGTCCTGGCAGAAAAACATTGAAAAAGCCGCGTCCGCTTACGGGTTTTCCATTGAATTCCGGCAGATTGAAATCAACGGTAATCTTCCCGAGATTAACGCATATATCGAAAAGACAAACGCCGGCTTTATTATGACTTCTGCTTTATTTTCATCAAGAATAAAGAATGCTCTTCAGAACAATAAATACGGGAAAATATATCTTGATCTTAATACAACCGGCAATTCCATTAACCCTTCCCATATAATCCTTCCATCTTCAAGGGATGATGTCTACAGGCAGGCCGGAATACTTAGCGGCAGAAAATCCAATGAATTGAAATCCGATGCAGCAGGGATATTCCTTACCGGCTCCCCGGCCGCAAAAAATGAAATGAATTCCTTCATTGACGGATATAACAGTATTTCCCAATTCAATCTTATAACCAGGGAAACAGAAAAACCGCAGACCTCACCTCCGGATTTATCTGATATTCCGGGTGCTGTACTGATTTATTTTATATCAGCCGGTGAAATATCGGCCAAAACGGCCATGGAAACTGTCACAGACAAATATGTGGCCGGTGAATATCTGGATTCAATATCCTCTTCCCGGGATAACATGCTTTTCTCAATCGAATATGACCCAATAATACATTTCCGCCGACTTCTCGAATTATCCCGAAAACCGGCAGGCCGTTCCAGGTCTGAAATTGCTGCAGACTACTTTAAAATCATTAAATACTGAAAAAATACTGCCTTTAGGCCGCTATTACGCTGAAATTCAATAATTTCCGTTATTTTCCATGATATTTTTCCTGAAAGTCAAATAGACATAAAAAGGTTTGACAAACATAATTGATGGAAATATAATTCAAATTGCTTGTTAGTTGGGACTTTTTATTTGAAAGAAGGAGTTAATAAATGAAGCGAGGCAAAATTGTTTTTCTGTGCCTTATCCTGCTCACTTCTCTTATTCTGCCGGCAGTCCTTTCGGCGGATGAACAAACTGATAATTATATTTCAGCAATAATTGAAAGCTTTGATCCCAGTGACACAACTACCCAGTGGGTTGTGCAGGGAAGCAAGTTTGTTGACGAAGAGAACGGTTATCCCAAGGTAGCTTTGGTCGATGGATGGCCCGAAGCGCTCCACGGAAGGAACTGGGAAGAAAAAGACCTGCAGGTTATGGCCATAACCGCAGCTTTTACGCGTCAGGGGTATAATTACATTGATATTATTCCTGTCAAGGATGGCGAAGACGGCGAAGTTGTACATAATCCTTTACAATTAACCGGCCGGGTTAAAACTATCGACTTGTGGATTCTCGGCACCCAGTTCGATTATTATCTCGAAGTCCATGTAAGAGACTGCAAAGGTGTTTTCCATGTTCTGCGCATGGGCGATCTTAATTTCAAGGGCTGGAAGAATCTGAAGGCTGATATTCCTACAACTATTCCCCAGTATACCGATTTTAAAGGTGTTATAACTACCGGTCTTGAACTCGTAAAATTCAGGATCTGGACAACGCCTTATGAAGATGTCAGCGAATACTATGTATTTATTGACCAGATAAAAATACTGACAGATGATTTTGTGACACGCTTTGACGGAGATGATCTGCTTCGTCCGGAAGTATTAAATGAAATCAGCTGGTCGTCAGAAGGGACAGGAGAATAATAATGAAGATGAAGAATATTTTATTTTTACTGGTTATGGGTTTTTCTGCATCTGTCCTTTTTGCTCAGGTAACAATTGATGAATATCAGGGCCCCCAGGACACAGCTCAGCAGAAGCTTGTTTCTACTTCGGTAGACAAGTTTGAAGATCCGGGTTTATGGTATGCCACAATGCCCCGCGATCAGGGTATTATTACTTTAAGAAGAATTGACAGTGCCGGCTCAATAGAAAAAGAGCAGCTTGAAGGAGAAATCGACTCAGGCATTGATGAACAGGATGATTATGTTGTCGGCCTTAAAGTCGAGTTTTTTCACAGGGGACTTAATGAATTCTATCTTCATCCGGTAAGGCCCATTCCTATAGAAGGAATATCCAAAACCGTTTCCGTATATGTAATAGGAAGGAACATGAAACATGTTCTCAAACTTCTTATTTCAGATCAATTCGGAAACAAGGCTGAAATTACATTGGGTCAGCTGAATTTTTCCGGATGGAAAAAGATGACCGTGGCCATTCCGCCTACTATTATCCAGAAGGATTATCATTACAGCAACAAGTCCGGTATCAAAATTGAAGGATTCAAGGTTGAATGCGACATTCTTGAATCATACGGTACCTACTATATCTATTTTGATGCATTAAGGGCAAATGTTGACCTTTTTACAGAAGAAAGCAGGGACATCGATGATCTTCAGGATGGCTGGTAAAATATAAAATTCAGGCCTGCGTCTGAATTTAAACCTGAAAAAGCCATGAACAGTTCATGGCTTTTTTTTTATAAATATGATAAAAAATAGTATGCGAAAATTAATCTGCTTTACCGGCGGCGGTACAGCCGGACATGTTGCACCCGGATGCGCCGTTATTGAAATCCTTAGAGAAAAAACAGATTATGATTTTATCTGGATAGGCTCCAAAGCAGAAATTGACAGGGAGATACCAGAACGTTTCGGCATTAAATACAAGGCTGTTCCTTCAGGGAAATTCCGCAGATATATTTCCATCAAAAACTTCTTTGATCTCTTCAGAATATTTGCAGGATTTATTTCTTCATTCTTCTTTCTGGCTGCAAGAAAGCCCTGTCTTGTTTTTTCCAAGGGAGGATATGTCAGTTTTCCACCGCTTCTTGCGGCAAAAATCCTCAGGATTCCCGTAATCAGTCATGAGTCCGATCTGGTGCCAGGACTTGCAACAAGGCTTAATGCTCCGTTATCAAAAGCAATAATTACAAGTTATCCTGAAAGCATAATCCATTTTCCGGAAAAATATCAGCAAAAAACAGTTTCACTCGGCAATCCCATCCGCCGTGAGTTTTTCAAATATGATCCGGATTTTCTTGAAAACAAATTCGGCATCATATTTAACAGACCCGTAATTCTTGTTGTCGGAGGAAGCCTCGGGGCAATGCAGCTCAATGATCTTGTTTCGGCTACGATAAAAAAACTTGTTTCGGATTATATTGTAATCCATCAGTGCGGCAGGAATTATAAACCTTATTTTAATCATGAAAATTACATTTGCAGCCCATATTTCGGTGCAGAATATCCCCATATTCTCAATTCTGCAGATATAGTCGTATCGAGGGCAGGGGCTTCTTCGCTTTGGGAAATTACTGCATTGAGAAAACCTGCCGTCATTATTCCTCTGGGCTCGGCTGCTTCAAGAGGCGACCAGCTTTATAATGCTGAATATTTCAGGAAAAAGAACGCTGTCATTGTAATGAAAAATCCCGGACCTGCTGATTTTTATAAAACGCTTACCGATACCCTGTCAGACAACAGAAAGCTTAAGAAACTTTCCGATAATCTTGCAGGCATTGCTCTTGGTAATCCTGCGGAGAAGATTTCCAATTATATAATAAATTTTCTTAAGGAGATCCGTTGATGAGTATATCTCCACTTGATATTGTTTTCTTCGTAATTCTCGCAGTTGCTGCAATCCGCTGCGTTGTCAGAGGTTTCGTGGAAGAACTCTTTACATTTATTTCAGTTTTCGGAAGCATACTTGCAGCAATTCTTTTTCATCATCCCCTTGCTCTTCTGATCAATTCGGTTATTGGTGAATCTGTCTGGAATCCGTTCATTGCTTTCCTTCTTGTTTTCCTTGTTATTTATCTAATAACAAAACTTATAGAAAAAGCCCTGCATGAAATGATTGACAAGGTTCAACTTGAAAAACTTGATCAGTCGCTTGGTCTTTTTATCGGTATAATTGAAGGTCTTTTCATTATTGTTGCCGTCGTGTTTATACTGAAAATACAGAATTTTTTTGATGCAGAAACGCTTATAGAAGAATCTTTTTTCGGGAAAATTATTACTTCGATACTTCCTGAAAATTTTTTCAGTCTTTCCGGGAGCAGCCCTGATGTTTGATAATATAACAGGCCAGACCCGAATAACCGAACACCTCACCAATGATATTTCGTCCGGCAGACTGCCTCATTCAATACTGATATCGGGCCCCGGATTTTCAGGAAAACTTACAATTGCTCTTGAAATTGCCAGAATTCTTTCCTGCGATCTGAAAACAGCTGAGTGGTCCTGCCGCTGTGCTTCCTGCAGTCTGCACCGGACACTCAGTCACCAGAACACCCTTTTACTCAGTCCCCGTTCAAGAATTTCCGAAATACGGGCAAGCCTTGGAATCCTGAAAAATCATCCAAAAAGTTTTTCACGATTTATGTTTATCCGTTCTGTCAAAAAGATCCTGAACACAGGATCCGTAATTCTCTGGGACGGGTCCGAAGCCTGTTTTAAGAAATCTGCCCTGATTCTTAATGAAATCGAGGAACTTTTATCATCAATTCACCCTGATTTCGGTATTGCTCATGAAAAAGCAGTAGAATCTGCAGAAGAAATTGAAAAAAAGATTAATGCATTAATAAAGAACAGGTTTTTTTCATCCATTACAATTGAAATGATCCGCCGCGCATCTTTCTGGGCACACACGTCATCGGATTTCAGCAAAAAAATAATTGTAATTGACGGAGTTGACTGTCTTTCCGAAAGCTCCAGAAATGCATTACTGAAAATTCTCGAGGAACCGCCTGAATCTGTTTATATAATCCTGCTTGCCGTACACAAGGGCTCAATACTACCAACAATACTTTCACGTGTCAGAAATTACTGCACAGCACCCAGAGGCCTGATAAAATCCAGAGAGGTATTAAAGAAAATATTCCGCTGTGAAAGCGATGAATATGATTCAATCAGACAGTTTTTCCTTGCCTATTCGGATCTGAATCTTGATGAGGTAAAAAACGACTGTTCCTCAATTATCAGAGATATCGGCGATACAGAAGAGACTTTATTTAAAATTCCGTCTCTGTCGCAGAAATATTCCCTTTATCCCGAAGATTTTCTTGAAGAGCTGATTTTTGCAATGGAAAAGATTCTTAAAGGTCCGAAGCCTTCACCTGATCTTGAAAAATGGTATAATCTTGTTATGGAAAATTATCTGCAGAATATGAGGTACAACAGTTCTTCTGAAATGATTCTGGAAAACATTTTATACGGAATGTGCCGATGAGGAATTTTTTTCAGAAAGCAATAGCCAAATTTGACAAACTCGACAGAAAGCAGATACTGAGTCTGATGTCAGGACTTATTGAAGAGCACGAACTTCATCAGGTTGTATTCGATTCGATGACCGACGGTGTAATAGTTACAGATAATAAAAATGAAATTATTCTTTTCAATAAGGCTTCCGAAAGAATGCTTCCCTTCATAAAGAGAGAGCATTATGAAAAAAAACTCTGGCTTGAAATTTCCGATTCGGAAATTTCCGATTTTTTCAAAGCCAGCCTTTCAGAACAGGGGAATGTACAGGACAGGGAATTTCAGGTTGAAATCGGCAGCAGGGTAAGAACATTATCGGTCAGTATAATGCCTCTTGTCAAACGCGGGAAAATAAACGGCAATCTGTTCCATATTGAGGACATCACCGAAAAGAAAACAGAAGAGGCAAAACTCCGAAGAGCTGAAAATCTTGCTTCTCTAACCACTCTTGCCGCCGGCGTCGCACATGAAATCAAAAATCCCCTCGGTTCAATCGGTATTCATATTCAGCTTATACAGAAGGCATTGAAAACAAAAGGCCGCTTTCATATCGGGATGATTGACCACAATCTTGATATTGTAAACGAGGAAGTTGAAAGGCTTAACGGAATAATTGTGGATTTTCTATTTGCAGTCCGTCCGATGGACACGCATCTTGAAAATAAAAATCTGAACAGTTTTCTTTATAACATGATTGATCTGGTACATTTTGAACTTGCGGACAAGAAAATTACTCTGATTACCGAACTTTCAGATGTAGCTCCTCTTATACCTGTAGATGAGAAATATCTTAAGCAGGCAATTCTCAATATAATTAAAAATGGGATAGAGGCTATGCCTGAGGGCGGAACGATGGAAATTTCAACAAGTATTGAAGAGAAGTATTTTGCAATAAACATTTCAGACTCAGGCTGCGGTATCTCCGAAGAAAACATGGCCAAGATATTCGAACCCTACTATACGACCAAGGATTTTGGTTCCGGACTTGGACTTACACTTGTTTATAAAATAATAAAGGAACATGGGGGTGAAATAACGCTTAATTCAAAAGAAGGCAAGGGGACAACTTTTAGCATTTTTCTGCCCATACCTCAGAAGGAACTGCATTTAATAGGTTATAAGGAATCATAAAAATGAAATTCAATATTCTGATTGTAGACGATGAAAAAAATATAAGGGAAGGCCTCGGGAAATCCCTGGAAATGGATGGTGATTATAAAATATATCTGGCAGCAAACGGTTCGTCCGCAATGGAAATGATCAACAAACATGAAACGGACCTCGTGCTTACCGACCTTAAAATGCCGGAAATGTCAGGAGAAGAACTTCTTAAAAAAATCAGTTCATCTTATCCTACAATTCCTGTAATTATACTCACAGGACATGGGACAATCGAAACTGCTGTTGATGCCATGCGCAACGGGGCATATGATTTTCTTACAAAACCGGTAAATCTTGACCGCCTGTCGCTTCTTGTAAAACGGGCCCTCTCAAACAAACAGCTTGTCATGCAGCATCGCGCACTTCAGGATGAACTTGAAAAGCTTTCCGACAAACAGAAATATACAAAAATGATTGGGAAAAGCAGCCAGATGAAAAAAATAATGGATCTGATTGATCAGGTGGCATCCACAAAAGCTTCCGTACTTATTACGGGAGAAAGTGGAGTGGGCAAGGAGCTTGTTGCCGATGCAATTCATTACCTTTCAAACCGCAGGAATCAGCCGTTTATCAAGGTTCACTGCGCTGCTTTATCACAAACGCTGCTTGAAAGCGAACTTTTCGGACATGAAAAAGGAGCTTTTACCGGAGCGATATCCCGCAAACGCGGCCGTTTTGAACTGGCGCATACCGGAACACTGTTTCTTGATGAAATCGGTGAAATCGATCAGACGCTTCAGGTAAAAATACTCAGGGTCCTCCAGGAAAAGACATTTGAAAGAGTAGGCGGCGAAGATACAATAGAAGTTGATGTAAGGCTTATTTCTGCAACAAACAGGAACCTGAAAACCGAGATTAACAATGGCAACTTCAGGGAAGATCTTTTTTACAGGCTTAATGTAGTCAATATTCATGTCCTTCCGCTGCGGGAAAGGAAAGATGATATCATGCTGCTTGCTTCTGCATTTCTTGAAGAGTTTTCAAAGGAAAACCAGAAGGATATAAACGGTATTGACCAGAAAGCCAGACTTTCTCTTTATAACTACTCATGGCCCGGCAATATCAGGGAATTAAGAAATTGCATTGAAAGCGCAGTTGTCATGTGTAAATCCGGATTAATCAGCCAGGATGATATTCCTGCCCATATAATTGAAAATTCCGATTCAAGTGTGATCCGGATTTCTGCCGGCATGACGCTTCAGGAGGCCGAGAAGGCAATTATTCAGTTTACCCTGAATCAGGTAAAAGGAAATAAAACAAAAACTGCTGAAATCCTCGGAATCGGCAGAAAAACCCTGCACCGTAAGCTGAATGAATACGGAATCAATTCGGAATAAACCACAGAGAAGAGAGCACAGAGAGATATTCGTAATTCAGATACGAAGATTTTCCATGATATATCTTCTTTATTCGGATTTTTGTTTTTGGTTTTTTCAACCCATAAAAAATATATGATATAAAAAATAATCTTCCCGGCAGACCTGCAGACTTTCACCAAAAACTCTGTGTTCTCTGTGGTTCAATTTTAATGTTTTGTTGCCGGATTATTAATGCTTTTCTTTGTAGTATTTCTTTATTTTCTGATAGGCCACATTCAGTCTTTTCATCATTTCTGTGGCATTTTTCATTTTCTCGGGATTATTGGCAAACTTGTCGGGATGGTATTTGATCGCCATTTTTTTATATCCGTGTTTTACCTGTTCCATATTTGAACCTGTGGGAACTTCCAGAGTCTTGAAGGCATCAGCAATTTCAGGAGGAATGCTTGAACGATTTGCTCTTGTGCCGGCAGTACCTGATGCCGCGGATGAACTATCATCAAAATCATCTTCGTTTAAAAAATCATTAAGTTCGTCCCAGGCCGCCTGCATATCAGGATCCATGCTGGAATTTGTCCTGAATCAGCTTATGGAAAATGCAGCCTACGCAA
>CAZKOK010000145.1:0-8457 GCA_964554355.1 uncultured Spirochaetia bacterium
AGGCCGACCAGGTTCATATTCGGGGAAGTGTTACAACGACTAACCCTGCCACCGGGGTAGCGATATTTACTCTGCCTGAAAGCTATTGGCCATCAAAACGACTCTACTTTGAAATCACCATTGTGACCGGCACAGGGGTCTGGGCTGAAGGATGTGTGTATATTGCACCTGAAAACGGACATGTGTTTGTATACGGGAACGACGGAGATACAGTGGAAACAGCCCATTTCGGAGAGATTATTTTTTCAATATTGTAATCATTCCATATCTTCAGACGGCATGCTGGCGCTGATTGCCAGAAGTTTCTGCGAGCGGTCAAGGAAAAGTACGGCGGCCCGGTCTTCGGGGTTCTTTTTGACGATTTTCTGAAACAGTTCCACTGCTTCGGCAAACTGCTGTTTTGCGAAAAGCAGGATGGCTGTTTCAAAATCCACTTTTGTCAGGACTTTGAAGTCTCTCTGTTCCCTGGTGTCTCCGTCGAAAATTTCAAACAGCGAGACTGTCTGTTCCTTGCCCTTCACCTTGGCTTTCCCGAGAAAGCGAAAATTGTAATCCAGCGGGTTTTCCAGATGAACGAATGTGTCCTGGCTTATTATTATGTTTGCTCCGTAAAGCTTGGTTACATCCTGAACACGCGAAGCGAGGTTAACAGCATCTGAAATTACAGTTCCCTGCATTCGCTCTCCGTCGCCTATTACACCCATTATGCAGTTGCCTGTATGGATACCGACGCCGATTCTTATCGGTCTGTACCCGGAATTGGCCCTGTGTCCGTTGTATACATGAATGTGTTTCATCATTTCAATTGCGGTTTTAACTGCATTGTCAGGGTTCTGGGGATAAAGGGCCATTATTGAGTCGCCGATATATTTGTCGATAAAACCGTTATACTTCTGGATTATTGGGCTGATCCTTGACAGATAGGAGTTGATGAACTTGAAGTTTTCCTTGGGGGTCATGCTTTCGGAAAGCATGGTGAATTCCCGGATGTCGGCAAAGAATACTGTCATTTCCTGCTGCACCTGATCACCCAGCTGCATTTCAAGTATATTTTCACGTCCAAGCGACTGGATCAGTTCCTTGGGAACAAATTTACTGTACAGCCTGGATACCTTGGAAAGCTGAAGATGGGTTTTTACCCTGGCCAGGAGTTCCTCGCCGATAATCGGCTTGATAATAAAATCGTTTGCACCGACATTTATGCCCTGCATTATGTCAAAACCACGGTCCCTGTGGTTAATAAGAATAATCGGCAGATCGTTTGCAGGATACTTTTCACGAATTTTCTTGCAGACATCATAACCGTTCATTTTCGGCATAAGAACTTCCATAAGAAGCAGATCAGGAGGATTCTCAAGCACCTCTTTCAGCACTGCATTCCCGTTTCTTCTTGTATGAATATTTACTTCCAGCATTCCCAGGAAATTCACCATTATCTGAAGATCAACAATATTATCGTCAGCTATCAGAATTGTCAGCGGTTTTGCTTCTTCTGCCTTGTCCTCCTGGTCTTCAAGATTTATCAGAACATTCATGTCCATGCTTTCCTGGAAAATGTTTTCACGGTCAGATGTGCTGATATCAAGCATAAAGGAAAATGCCAGTCTGTCACCTGAATGTTTGTATCTGAACTCAGATTTATGCAGTTTGAGTATTTCCTTTACCACAATCAGGCTTAATGCAGAATTTTCAAACCCTTCCTTGATTTCTTTATCCTGATCAATACCGGCAAGAACATTCAGTATACCTGTGTTTTCAAGATTTGGACATTCATAGGTTATTATAATTTCAAGTGCTTTCCCTTCCGGTTTTCCTTCATAAATTATACTGCCTGTATCCATAAAACGGAGACCCAGCATTACAAAGCTGTGAAGCATCTGTTCAATTCTGCCTTCGTCACCTATAATTTCCGGCGTATCACGTTTCAGTCTGTTTTCAATTTCCAGTTTTTTAAGCGATGTCAGAGGATAGGTAATTCGTTTTACCAGCTCAATAATCTGAAAAATATCCAGGGGCTGGGAGTTTATACTGAGATTCTGCGTCCTTATCCGGGAAAAATCTATCAGGTCGTTTACCTGATTTGACAGCCTCATACCCGAAGCGGCAATCTGGGCGATTGAAACCCGCTGATCGGGAGACAGCGATTTGTCATCAGTTTTTATAAGAAGCGATTCCGCCAGACCGACAATTGAATGTATCGGGTTCCTGAGTTCATGGCTTGCATAGCCGTAAAACTCATCGGCAAACTGTTCATACCTTTTGATCCGCGTAGAGATCTGTCTGAACTGACTCTGGGCGGCAAATGTGTTCTCGGAAAGTATCATGAATTCAATAAGACCGAACATCAGAATGCAGTAATCGGTCAGAGGAAAGGTCCGGATAATTCCCGTAGAATAGATTGTATCGTGAATCATCGGGGCCACAAGTATGAAAAATCCGGCAAACTGGAGAATATCCATGAAATCTATTTCTTTTTTTCTGATTTTCTCAGCAAGAAGAATAAAAAAGAATATCATGCCTGTCAGCAGAATAAGAGAGGTAAAGGCAACAACCAGGATATTCACCAGGCAGACCGGTATTATCCAGAACATAATCATTGCTGCAGCAGACAGACCGATAATCGGCCAGTGTATATTCTTTTTAAATCTCTGCACACCGAAAAAGGAACTTAAAAATCCGTAAAACAGGGGATAGGTCAGGCTGTACAGAAAGGCTTCCAGTCTAATATGTATGATTCCCGACAATGCCGGGATAAAATCAGACAGATATGCAGGAGCCGATGTAATCTGAAACAGACTGCTTATAAAAAAGAACAGCCCCAGAAACAAAGCCGTAAACTCATTCCTGCTTGCAAAAAACCTTACTGTAAAAATACCGGCCAGAACAAAAAGAACAGCGACAATTGCTGCATTAAGCATTGCTGAGGCAATTTCCCAGTTTTCAACAGACCGCGCATCTCCAAATTCAATATTTTTTAAAAGCTGTCTGGAAAAACGGTTATGAAAATTTGATATCTGGAGAATTACTTCAATTTCATTATTACTCTGAAAGTATTTGTAGACATCACTTCCTATTTCCACCTGTTCGATATCCTGACTTGATCCGGGAACACCTTTCTGTCCCAGAAGGGTCCCGCTGACATAAAGCCGGTATGCACTGTTTATTACAGGCATTTTAAAAGCCATATATTTTGAAGAAAAAGGCGTGGACAGAATCAGTCGGTATGTTCCGAAAGTGACTTCCGGATTGGAAAAAGATGTAAATCCGCTGGAGTTCCAGGCCGTATTTATATCCACCTCTTTAGCGCCTGAAAAATCATCTCCCGGACCCAGAAGTTTTCCCGGAACAAAATACCACAGCCCTCTGAGTGAATAAACTTTTGCGGAATCCGGGCTGGCTGAAATTACCTTTCTTCCCTGCATCTCCGCAGCCGGCTGAACAGCAAGGACATGAATATAGATATACAAAATCATTGCTGCAATGAGAATAATAATAATTAGGGAAAACTGTATTTTTTTACTCATTTACTGTTCTTTTTTTCAGTCAATTCCGTATAAGTTTATTATACAGGCATTTTTACAATAATCGGATAATTGTGCCAAAAAATATAGCCTGTCAATGTACTGAATCCGCTGTCTCTGCCCCGGACTTCTTAGTATAAAGGATAAGAGATAACGATGAACCAGGATTTTTTGAAATGTTTATGGAAATAATAAAAAAAACCGGGAAATTCCCGGATACATATATTATATTTAGTTTTCAGAGGTGTGTTATGAAAAGGAAAATATCGATAATACTCATAAGCGCTCTGGTGCTGATTTTCAGTCAGTGTTCTTCGGCACCTGAAGGCAAGGAAGAACCGGTAACGGCATTTACAAAACCTGCCGATGCAGTTTCCCGGCAGGAAGCTTCAGCAGAAGAGGAATCAGACGGCTATATTGCTGATGAAACATCGAAGAATGATGACAAAGCATACGCTGACGCAGAAAGAAGTCTGACAACTGAGGAATCCGGTTCCATGTCAAAGGAAAAAGATGCCGCTGCTCCCGCAGAAGGCGTAGATCTGGCAGATTCGAAAAGCCCGGCCTTAACTGATAGCCTGTCCACAGGCGCGAAACCTGAAGAAACAATACGACCGTCGACATCCGGCCTGAAAGCAGGATTTGAAGATGACAACCAGCAGTATAATTATTTCATTCATTTTCTGGATGAATACAATTATGAAGCCCAGCACATACCTCTTGATGTAAGCGAACGAATATTTCTGAATCTGACAGATAAAAACGACCGGAGTATTCCCAATGCCGAAATAACAATAACAGCTGACGGGAAAAAGCTTGTCAGCGGAATAACCCATGCCGACGGTACATATCAGTTTAATCCTTCGGAATATTCAGGGAACTATACATCATATAATGCTGAAATAAATGCCGACGGATTTCCGGCAAAAAAAATCAAATTCGAAAGAAACGGTGAAAGAACTGTCAACATAAAATATGACAGTGAAAGAAAAATCAAAGAGCCGATACCTCTCGATATTTTGTTTATCATGGATACGACAGGAAGTATGGGAGAAGAAATCGACCGCTTAAAGCTTACTATTGAACTTATTTATCTCAATCTTTCCAGTCTGCCGAATGATGTGATTCTGCGTTTCGGCATGGTGCTTTATAAAGACCGGTATGATTCCTACAATACCGAAATCATCCCGCTTACAGCCGATCTTGATCAATTTCAAAACCAGCTGTCGGGTGTTGAAGCATCCGGCGGAGGCGACCAGCCCGAAGACCTTCAGCAGGCACTGTCAGATACAATTAATGACGTTAACTGGAACATGGCCGAAAATGCTGTAACCCTGGCCTTTATTATAACCGATGCACCTCCCCATCTTGATTACCATGACCAGAAATACAAATATACAGACGCAATACACGACGCAAGAGCTGCGGGCATTAAAATACACTCAATCGGTACCGGCGGACTTGATATTAACGGCGAATATGTCCTGCGTCAGATAGCCCAGTATACCGGCGGAAAATATATTTTTCTTACATATGGAGAAAGCGGCGAAAGCACAGGAGGAAAAGTCGGAAGCGTCAGCCACCACACAGGATCAAACTATCAGACTGATAAATTTGAATCGATAATTATCCATACTGCAAAAGAGGAAATCGGATACCTCAGCTCAACACCGCTGCCTGCGGATGATCCGTACATTGAAGCAAGAAAAATAGAAGATGAGGAAAAGAGTGAAACATTGAATCTGGCTTTCAAGGCCGCCCTAGAACAGCTTATAGATTTTTCATCCTTTAAAATCAGCAGTTCTGAAACACTGGCCGTTCTTCCGATTATAGACGATGCAGGCCGGCCTGAAACTGCAGAATATTTTACCCAGCAGTTTGTTTTTTCTGCATCCGGAAACAAGTCCTTTACGCTCGTTGAACGCGGCGATCTGAATGCATTATTTGATGAGATCAAACTTCAGCTGTCAGGTATTACCGAAGGCAAAAATATTGATGAAGTCGGGGAATTGCTTGATGCCGATTATCTTGTTTCCACACAGATGTATAAAAAGGAAGCGCAGTATGAACTCTTTATCAAACTTCTCAGGGTAAAAACAGGCGAAGTATTGAGTGTTACCAAAACACGCCTTGATGAAAAGCTTGGCTTATAAAATCTTTCGTATTAAGGCCGCATCAGCGGCCTTTTTTTTATCATATGCAAAACACTCCGAAACTTGCAGCTGTTCTCTGTTCTGCCGCAGAATTGCTAGTATTCTGTCAGTATATTATTATGGTATCTTGCTAATTGCTGATATTCATTTTACTATTTAATCAGAGAGAGAAAAAATTGTAATTTATCATTACAACAAAAAGAGAGGAGTATCAAAAATGAAAAAAATCACACTAGTTATTCTGCTGATTCTGGTTCTTGTTCCTGCGGCTTTTTCAAAAGGCAGCCAGCAAACCAGCAGCGGATACGAAATCGCAATGATAACGGATATCGGCGATATCGATGACAAATCTTTTAATCAGGGTACATGGGAAGGTATCAAGAAATTTGCCGAGGACAATGGAAAAACAAGCAAATACTATAAACCCACTGAAAAGACAACCGATGCATATGTTGCAGCAATTGACCTGGCCGTTGCCGGCGGAGCCAAAATAGTCGTAACTCCCGGTTTCCTTTTTGAACCGGCAATTTATCGGGCACAGGATTTACACTCTGATACAAGTTTTATCCTTATTGACGGAACCCCGCAGGATGGAACCTATACCGATTTCAGGATAGAAAAAAATGTCTATTCAATTTTCTATGCTGAACAGGAATCAGGTTTTCTTGCCGGTTATGCCGCTGTAAAAGATGGATATACAAAACTCGGATTTATGGGCGGAATGGCTGTTCCTGCCGTAATCCGCTTTGGTTTCGGATTTGTTCAGGGAGCTGAATATGCGGCAAAGGAAATGGGCATCTCTTCTGTTGAACTGAAATACACATATACCGGCAATTTCGATGCAACTCCTGAAAACCAGGCCCTTGCAGCATCATGGTATGGAGCAGGAACAGAAGTCATCTTTGCCTGCGGCGGAAAGGTCGGAAACTCCGTAATGGCGGCTGCCGAAGCAAACAACGGCAAGGTAATCGGAGTTGATGTCGACCAGTCAAGCGAATCAACAACGGTAATTACTTCAGCAATGAAAAAACTCGGTGTAACGGTATATGCCGGACTCCAGGGATACTACGACGGAAAATTCAAGGGTGGTATTTCTGAAACACTTGATGCAACAGCCGATGCCGTCGGACTGCCGATGGCCAATTCAAAATTCAAGAAATTCAGCCAGGCAGACTATGACAAAATCTGGAAAGCCCTGGTTGCAGACACTAACGGAATAAGATCATCAATTATCGGAGATACAGGAGCTGAATCTGCTGACGCTCTCGGCACGAAAATTGTAAAAGTAACAGTTGTTCAGTAATACAATCCTCTGTAATCCTTGAATTGAATCAGGACTGCCTTTAAATAGGCAGTCCTTTTTTATCGACGATAACAAGTTTTACCACATATCCCCTGATATTTGATATATAATGAATTCCAGCAAAAAAGGACGGTAATAACCTTGGACTATATTATAGAAATGCTCAATATAACAAAGGAGTTTCCCGGAGTACTGGCCAATGACGATATTTCGCTTCAGCTTAAGCATGGTGAAATACATGCATTGCTTGGAGAAAACGGGGCCGGAAAATCAACCCTGATGAGTATTCTTTTCGGCTTATACAAGCCGGATAAGGGCTCCATCAGAAAAAACGGGCAGCCGATAACAATCAGCAATCCTAATGACGCCAATGCCCAGGGCATAGGTATGGTCCATCAGCATTTCAAGCTTGTTCAGAACTTCACTGTACTGGAAAATATTATCCTTGGGGTTGAGACTACAAAAAACGGTATCCTGAAAATGGAACAGGCAAAAGAGAAAGTTACGGCATTAAGCAGACAGTACAACCTTCTTGTCGACCCCGATGCAGTAACCAGTGAAATTACGATAGGAATGCAGCAGCGGGTTGAAATCCTGAAAATGCTGTACCGTGATAATGATATTCTCATATTTGATGAACCAACGGCAATGCTTACCCCTCAGGAAATTTCCGAGCTTATAGTTATCATGAAAGGTCTTGCAAAGGAAGGAAAGTCCATCCTTTTTATTTCTCATAAACTGGAAGAAATAAAGCTTGTCGCAGACCGGTGTACAGTCCTCAGGAAAGGAAAGTATATAAATACTGCTGATGTAAAAGGCACCAGCAAGGAAGAATTGTCCGAAATGATGGTCGGCAGAAAAGTAGATTTTATAATAAATAAAAAGGAAGCGGAACCTTCCGATGTTGTACTGGAAGTTCAAAATCTGACCGTAAAATCAAAAAGCAGTGAGAAAAACAGGATTAATAATGTTTCATTCAATGCCAGAAGAGGGGAAATCCTGTGTGTCGCCGGTATAGACGGCAACGGGCAGACTGAACTTGTATACGCACTTGCAGGCCTGATAAAAGCATCATCGGGCCGGATAACTCTTCTGGGAACAGATATCACATATGCAGGCATCCGCGAACGACATGAATTCGGAATGTCCCACATTCCTGAAGACAGACACAAACATGGTCTTGTGCTGGACTACAGCCTTGAGAAAAACCTGGTACTTCAGAAGTATTTCAGAAGCGAATTTCAGAAAAACGGGTTCCTTAAATTCGGCAAAATCTCGGAATATGCCGGCAGACTGATAGAAACATTTGATATCCGCTGCGGACAGGGAGGAAAAACAAATACCCGGTCCATGTCCGGAGGAAACCAGCAGAAGGCCATTGTTGCCAGGGAAATAGACTCGGACCCGGAACTTCTGATTGCAGTGCAGCCAACACGCGGGCTTGATGTCGGGGCCATTGAATACATTCACAAACAGCTGA
>CAZKOK010000146.1:0-8454 GCA_964554355.1 uncultured Spirochaetia bacterium
TAACTTCGGCGGAAACACAGGAAAACAGAAAACAGATCAAAGAAACCGCAGGAAGAAAATACAAAAAAACGGATTTAGTGCCTGCTTCTGTTCTATTCTGCATTATCTTCACTTTCTTCATCTGCCTGTTCATTATCATCAGAAACAGAAACTTCCTCCTCCTCATCATCATCAGTAATAATTCCATTATTACCCGGCCTTTCTCTTCTGATAATAATATCCTCCGGCTGCAGTTTCCCCGGCCGGTTCGCTGAAAATTTCGCCGATCGCGGCGAAGCAGTTTTTTTCGCGGACTTTGCTTTCGTTTTTGCATATTCCGGCTTTTTCCTGATAACTTTCGGTTTAAGCGAGGCAAGTATAAAAACGAACGGAAAAAGGAGCAGAAAAAGAAGGGCGGCCAGACCAAGCTGCCAGGAGCCGAATATGTATTTCAGGACATTAAAAAGTAAATCCATATAATAGAAATTTGTGCATAATCCCTTTATATGTCAAGGGTTATTATTGTTTTTCCCTTTCCTCCGGAAGCCGGAGCAGCATAATTATATTCAAGAACAGCCTTTTGTTTTCTGAACCAGGCTGTTAGGGCATTTTCAAGAGGGCCATGCCCGTGAATTACCGAAAAATATTTTTGTCCGCTGACAAGCATTCTGTCAATCTGTTTTTCAATGACTTCAATAGCCTCATTAATCGTATATCCCCTCAGGTCAAGATTATATCTTGCATTTTCTACTGAAATTCCCCTGTCAATTACAATTTTCTTTTCCATGCCGGTTCCGCTGTTTCCCTGAAAGATGTCGTCGGTACTTATTACAAGTTTCATATCGCCGACACGGACCTGCCAGTTGTTATTCTTGAGTTTCCTAATGAGTTTTCCTTCCTTTTTAAGGGACCCGACAGTAACCGTCATGCCTTCCGTAAGGTTTTTGTCTTCAATTTTTACAAGTTTTCCTGCAGAAGCAGCTGCCGGACCCGATTCAAATTCTGAATAGAGCTCATTCTTGATTTCCTTTTCATCCTTTTTGCTGATTTTTATATTTTTCTGTCTGATTTCATCAATTTTCCTGTTCGTATTGATAAGGATCTCTTCGATCCTGTGATTGAAATCTTCCCTTGCTCCGTTGTATTTCTCAATTTCCTTTTTACGGTCATTAATGATCCGGGCAAGTTCCTTTTCCTTTTCATAAAGCTCTGATTCCTTAAGGGAGAGCGTTTCCTCGATTTTCTGTATTTTTTCAAGAGCTTTATCAAGATCGGTTTTTCCACTTTCAAGGATTTTTTTTGCCTCATTTATGATAAAACCGGGAAGTCCGCATTGTATTGCTGTGTCTATACCGTGACTTTCACCATGTATGCCGTAAGACAAGCCGAATTCAGGTACATGCCTTTCGTCATTGAATCTGACTGAAGCGATTTCAAAACTGTCGCTGGAAAATGCAAATTCCTTGATACGTTTGTTATGGGTTGTCACGATGACACTGTTTGAGTTTTTAATAATGTTTTTCAAAAGAGAAACCCCAAGAGCTCCGCCTTCTTCATCCGAAGTTCCTGTTCCCAGTTCATCAAGAAGCACAATCCCGTTTTTCTTTTTATTGGCAAGTATTTCCCTGATTCTGGTAATATGCCCGGTAAATGTGGATATCGCCTGCTCAAGAGACTGACTGTCACCGATATCGGCAGAAAGAAAATCAAAAAACTGCATTCTGCTTCCTTCTGCTGCAGGAACAGGAAAAACAGCCTGATTCATAAGAATGACAAGACCGGCTGTCTTGAGTGCAACGGTTTTTCCTCCTGCATTGGAGCCTGTAACAACAAGGCCCATGACAGGTGAAATTACAAATAGATCAAGGGGGACAGGTTCGTTTTCTATCAGAAGATGCCTTGCCTGCCTGATGTCTATTCCCTCTTTGATAATTTCCGGAAAAACGCAAAGGTATCTGTTCATGAAACAGGCCCTGGCATATAAGGAATCAAAAAAAGAGAATTTTTCAATGATGCCTGTTATAAGTTCAAGATTATCAAAAACAAGTTCAGTCATTCTGCGGCAGTATAAAAATATCAGCCTGCCAAGTTCACTTTTCGACTGAATAAGGTCGTTGTTATTGTCGAGAAGCTCAAAAGGTTCTACAAATACGGTATTCCCTGTCTGACTGACCTGATGGATTATGCCTTTAGCCTGGTTTTTCCTGTCTGATTTAACAGGGAAAACAACCCTGCCGTCCTTGAAAGATGGGTTGCTGAACTGCAGATAATCATTCCAGTCATTAAGATATTTTCTGACAATTGCTTCATTTTTCTTTTCAAGTTCGGCAATCTTAAGGATAATTTTTTTTATATCGGGAAGTTTGGGATTTATTGATCCGTCGTCCTGAAAATGTTTCCTGATTTCACGGCAGACGGGTATGGGATCATCGCAGCTGATATTATTTCTCAAGCAGTCATCAATGTTCCTGCTTTTAAAATAACTGAAGCTTGAATATGCCGATTCAATATATAAAGAAACGGTTACCAGTTCAGTCCCTTCCAGAACAGTTCCGCTTTTGGAGACTTTTGCCATTATTTCATTAATTTCGGGAAATGAAGGCTCCCTGAATTCATCTTCTGTAAGAATAACGGCGACAGACTCAACCATGGAACGCATTTCCGACACTGCCTTTTCATCAGTCAGAAACGGAGAATTTACAATCCCTTCAAAACCGCCGCGGCTTAAGGTAAAGCGGGAGACCAGAGAGACGATTTTTGAGTATTCCAGAACTTCAAGACTGTGTACATCTGTCATTTTGAATTTTCCATTTCATAATAAATCCGAAGATAGCTTTCATATCTGTCAGAGTCAATATATCCGTGTTCAACAGCCTCTTTTACCGCGCATGACGGTTCATGCGTATGCGTGCATTTGCTGAACTGGCATTTATCATAATATTGCAGAAATTCATTAAAATAAAAACCCAGGTCTTCCGCTTCGATACCGTAAATTTCAATTTCCCTTATTCCCGGAGTATCAATGATTTCAGAGTCTTTTTTCCAGCTGAACATGGCAGAATAACAGGTCGTATGACTGCCGCGGTTGTATTTGCCGGATATTTTACCTATTTTCTGAGTAAGCAAGGGGCTGATTGCGTTGCATATTGAGGATTTCCCCGCGCCGGACTGTCCGATAAGCATAACCCTTTTTCCGGAAATAAAGGAAACCAGCGGGCGAATACCTGTATTCCGGGCTGCTGAAGTTCTGAAAACCCTGTATCCGATTTTTTCAAATACTTTGATTCTGTAATCAGCATCTGAGGATATGCCCAGATCCGTCTTGTTTACAACAATTGCGACAGGTATCTCCGAGTGTGCAGAGACAAGCACCCTGTCGATAAAACGAGGTCTGAAAGGAGGTGATTTTACTGATGAGATACATAAAATCAGATCAACATTTGCAGCCAGAATCTGGGGGGCACTGCGTTTTTTGTTAAAACGGACAAATCTGTTTTTTCTTTCGAGACGTTCGGTAATCATGGCTGTATTTTTCTGATGAGGGTCTATCTCAAACATAACCCTGTCGCCGGGAGCAAGAGGATTATAGGCCCTTGTCTCTTCTGAAAGAAGTTTTCCCTTTATTCTGCATTCAAAAAAATCATTACCGGACCTGACAATGTAGATATTGTTTATGCCCTGCTGGACTGTTCCTTCAATCACTGCAGCCTGCCTATGAATTCAAGGTTGAATTGTGAAGCTTTCAGTTTGAGTCTTTCATGATCAGTATCATCAGCAGAAGTAAGAAAAATGCGATATTTATCAGTCCCGGAACTGTTGCGGCAGCCGTCAAGGACTTTAAGCGTCTGGCGGACAACACCGTCAATGGAATCAATTATTCTGACATTACTGCCTAAAATATCCTGGAGTTCGTCTCTTAAAAAAATGTAATGCGTACAGGCGAGAATAAGGTAGTCAACAGGATTTTTTTCAAAAAATGATTTAATCCTGTTAAGTACATTTATTCTGGTTTCTGCAGACAACTGTTCCCTGTATTCGACTATGCGAACGATGTCAGGATCACCGTATCTGACGACACTGCAGCCGGATGCAAAATCGTTTATAAGATTGTCCAGATACCTTGTTTTTACTGTTTTGGGCGTAGCCAGGACACCGATACGTCCCGATACGGTTTTTTCGGCAGCAGGCTTTACTGCAGGGACAACTCCGATAAACGGTATATCGAAATTCTTTCTTAAGAATTTTAATCCCGTAACGGATGCGGTATTGCATGCTATGACAATAAGTTTGGGATCATATCTGATAATAATTCTGTTTATGGCATCAAAAAGGATTTTATTTATTTTTCTTTCAGTTTTGATTCCGTAAGGGAAATTGGCAGTATCTGCAAAATATACAAGATTTTCTTCGGGAGCCTTTCTCCTGAAATCATCAAGGTAAGGAAGTCCGCCTATTCCCGAATCGAAAAAAACAACGGGCCTGTCAGCTTTTAAACAAGTCATCAAATGCCTTTCGTGATATTTCTTTTTCACTATTGACCGCCGCAGATGCCTGATTGCTGTACTGGAAAAAATCACAAAAATTGCTGTGCTCCTTGTCCCGGACAGGTTCCAGAATGTGTTCCCTGCAGTCCCATTGCGAACCGGGAGAATAGAATACACAGTTTCTGCAAACCCTGACATCCCTGCCGCAGACGGGACAGGCGGTTGAGCGGAAAATTTCTGTTTCTATAACTGTTCCGCAATTAAAACACATATCAGGATTGTATAATGTTTTTGTTTTTTTAACAACATTTTATATGCTGCCATACTTGACAGTATTCAAAATCAATATAGTCTATAAGCATGTTTGATTTTAACAAATGCAGCTTTGAAAACTGCAATGATTTTTCATTAAGCGGCAGCGAATTCTGTATTAATCATATCGGTGACCCCGAAAGTTTTATAAACGAACTTATTGCGAAAATCACCAGCGAATCCGTTCATAAGGATATCAAGGCTTCAGGCTGTCATTTTTCAAAAACAAAAATGAACGGCAGAATATTCAATGTATGCAATTTCTCAAAATGTATTTTTGAAGATACAGATTTTTCAGGGAGTCAGTTCCGACTCTGTTTTTTTGAAAAGGCAGTATTCAGAAACTGCAGTTTCAAAAATACAAACATGAAATACTGCGCCTTTCCGATGGCTGAATTTCAGAACTGTAATTTTACAGGTTCGGATATTATCAATACCAGTTTTGCAGCATCAAAAATAACAGACTCGGATTTCAGCGAATCTGATCTCTATTTTTCTGTTTATATAAACGCAGTTATAAACGACAGCAAATTCATGGACTGCAATGTGAAAAGGGCCAATTTCTGGGGAACAAAACGTGTGAATGTGTCTTTTAAATATTCAAATTTCGAAGAAGCCCTGTTCAGCCTGGAGGATGCATGAGCAAGCTGTTCTTTCATTTTTCTGTTGAAGGTTTTTCAAACACGTATCTTCTTGGTCCCGAGAACGGAGGTGATGCAATTGTTATTGATCCCGGAGTTTTTGACGGCAATCTTCTTGAACTGATAGAAAACAATAATTTCTATGTAAGGCATATTTTCATTACCCATGATCATGAAAGTCACATCAAGGGCCTGAGGACCATGCTGAAGGTATATGAAGCGAAAATTTATTATGCAGGGAAGAATGTCGGCGGATTTCCCTGCGAACACCTTGAAGACGGACAGACAGTTGATGCAGGAGATTACAAAGTTAATGCCTTGAATGTGCAGGGACATTCAAGTGATTCAATGGTTTACAGATGCTCGGATATGCTGTTTACAGGGGATGTCCTGAGTGCAGGAAGAATCGGCGAAACCGCAAGCGAATACCTTCAGCAGAAACTGATTGATGAAATCAGGACAAAGCTGTTTATATTGGATAAAAATCTGTATATTTTTCCGGGACACGGGCCTCCTACCACACTTGATACAGAAAAAAAATACAATCTTTCACTCGGATCAGAATGCAGCTGAATATGAACCATGAATGACACGAATGGAACAAATTGCACGAATGAATTTTTATTAATCACATCCAATAATTTTTTCATACCATGAAAGCCGGAATGATACAGATAATAGTTTCCGGGTCTGTCCCCAATTTATTGGTGTAATTCAAAAATCCCCATTCGTGTAATTATCATAACTTTCGTGGTTCATAATTCCAGAAGCGCTTTACGGAAATAGCCTGGTAACGGTGTTCTGAAAACTGATTTTTCAGAATGGCCGGGAAGCATTATTTCAAGTCTGCCGGCATGCAGGAGGAGCGGAAAGTCAGTACAGATTTTCCCGTAAAGCGGATCGCCGTAAATCGGATGACCGATTGATTTCATATGGACCCGGAGCTGGTGTGTGCGGCCGGTAAGGGGGAAAAGGGCGACAAGCGTGCATTTGTCAAGAAAGCGGATAACCCTGTAACCGGTTACCGAGCGTCTTCCTGCGGATTGATCCGTACGGAATATTTTCCTGTCTGCAGGGTCACGCTTTATGAATGTTTCTATCCGGCCCTTTTTCTGATGCATTTTTCCCGTAACAACAGCTATGTACATTTTTCTGCAGGTCTTGTTTTTAAACTGTGATGCCAGAAAATCAAGTGTATCGGTATTTTTGGCTGTAATGATAATGCCGGAAGTATCCTTGTCCAGCCTGTGAACTATTCCGGGACGGTAATGGTTCTGCTCATTCAGTTCGCTGCCGAGATACCAGGCAATCCCCTGGACAAGCGTATTGTGATAATGCCCGTTTGCCGGATGGACAACAACACCCCTCTTTTTGTTCAGGACAAGGACATTTTCATCTTCATACAGGATATCAAGTTCTGTTTTTTCGGGCAGAATTTCAGTTTCAATTTCATCATCATAGACCAGTTCAACCATGTCGCCTGTGCGGACTGTTTTTGAAAATTTGGCCCTGAGGCCGTTAACAGTAATTGATGCATTTCTTGTTTTAAGCTGGTTGCGGTTAAGTATGCCCAGACAGTCTGAAATATATTTGTCAATCCTGATGCCTGACGGCTGGTCGCTGACGATTATGCTGGATGTCATTTTTCCAGTTTACCAATAATAAAATCAGCCAGCGCCATTGTGGCAGACAGACCCAGACTGATCAGAATAATAGTTGTCTTTTCATATTCTGTGAATGGATTTGCACTTCCTGACCCCATAAAAAAAACAGGACTGTAATCAGATGTAAAATCATGACAGGCAAAGCGGTATATACCGTAGGATAACTGCGACAGAAAAAAAGTAAAAGGGAATGATCCGACCGCAATGATTTCTGCCCTTCTTAAATCCTGGAGCCACACGGGAAATTCATCTTCTTCGTATTCTGAAGGTGTATAGTCATCGGTTTTAACGGCCTGAGAAAATACCTGAGGTGTTATAAAAACCGATAATATTATGATTATAAAAAACAAACTTTTCCTGCAGGTCACGTATAATTCCTTTTGCCGAATATTGATGTCCCTACCCTGATCATGGTGCTGCCTTCCATTATAGCATATTCAAAATCATCTGACATCCCCATTGACAGTTCCAGCGAAACAATTTCCGAAAAATCCGATTTTAATTTCTCCGACATTGCATACAGAGAGGAAAAGGATTTTCTTATCAGTATTTCATCATCTGTAAAAGGTGCAATTGACATAAGGCCGGTGATTTTGATTTTTTCGGATTCAAGCAGATCAGAAGCAAGAAACCTGAGAGCTTCATACCCGCATACACCTGATTTGCTCTGTTCGCCGGAAGTATTTACTTCAAGATAGACTTCTACGGGGACTTCAGAATATTTAAGAAGAGCTTCAGCTGTTTCGGTTTTATCAATTGACTGAATACAGTTAAAAAACAGGGCATTTTTAGCTTTGTTGCGCTGAAGATGTCCGATTAAATGTACAATGCAATCCTTTTTATCAAGTCTTGAGAACTTTTCAGTACCCTCAGCCACCCTGTTTTCGCCGAAAAGCCTGATACCGGCATTGTAAGCCTCAAGAACCGCCTCGTAACTCTGGGTTTTGGATACCGCCATGATTTTTACTGATCCAGGATCCCGGCCGCATCCTGCGGCAGCTTCAGACACTTTTTCCTGGATCTTCAGATAATTGTCCGCAATTGACATAACTGCCATAAATATAACCGGGAAAACGGATTTTGTTAATGGCATAATAATTTTTATTTTAAATTTCAAATAAGGCCGAAATCCTGAACCACTAATTACATGAATCAGGATTCGAATAACACAAATGGGGACAGAATATGGGTAAAAACAGAAAAATCGGCTGAAGATGTGAATAAAAAAAATACTTTACCGAGGAATCGGGTACTTCCGTTCTTCCGAAGTGAAGTATTTTTTTTATTCACATACGGAATGTATCAGATTATTCCAATAAGTATTAATCAAAAAACCATATCCTTACGGATATGGTTTTTTTTGGGCGATGACGG
>CAZKOK010000147.1:0-8427 GCA_964554355.1 uncultured Spirochaetia bacterium
GCTGATCATAAAGGTAAAAAAGGATACCCGAAAGGACATGTGCCGATAAGCAAACTGCTATGCGTCCCGATAATTCAGGATAAAAAAGTTATCGCCGTTGCAGCAGTCGCGAACAGACATGAAGATTACAAAATTACGGACGGTAAGCTGATTGTGGATTTATGCATGAATATCTGGACAATAATTGAAAAAATACAGACTGAGGAAAGCCTGGAAATATCAAACAGAAAATTAAGGGAGAGAGAAACCGATATAACAGAATTGCTTGATAAAGCAAAAATGGTGCTTGAGAATCATAATGGTTTTAATATGACCGCAAGACAGATTTTTGATGCGGCAAGAAGAGTTACCGGAGCCAGGGCCGGCTATGTTGCTTTGCTGAATAAAGAAAATATGAATAATGAAGTACTGATCCTGGAATAAGGGGGCGTGCCCTGTTTGGTGGATACGTCACTGCCCATGCCCCTGCGGGGGCTGAGGGCGGCAGCATATCTGGAACACAAAACTGTTTTTGAGAATGATTTTTCAAACAGCGAGTGGCAGAAATTGCTGCCTTAAGGCCATGTTCGATTGAAAAACGTTATGTTCGCACCTCTTACGCTGGAGGGGGAGAAAGTTGGAATAATCGGATTGTCGAATAAGCCGGAAGACTTCTCGGAGGAAGATCGGGAAATGGTGCAGGCTTTCGGGCAATTGGCTGCATTGGCTTTAAAGAATAGTCAGGATGCAAAAAAAATTAAGTGGCAGCAATTATTTTCTGAACAATTAATGGAGACCGCGCAAGTCATAATACTGATGCTTGACGGCAAAGGCAGGATCGTACGCATTAACAAATACATGGAAAAATTATCAGGATATACACTCAATGAAGTAAAGGGCAAAGACTGGTTTTCCACATTCATTCCCAATGACATCAGGGATGACATAAAAAAGAAGTATAATGAAAGCATTAAGGGAAAAAACGTCAAAGGAAACATCAATCCGATAAAAACAAAAAACGGTGAATACAGGGTAATGGAATGGTTTGACAGTACTCTGGAGAACCAGGATGGAAAATCAAAAAGCGTCATTGCAATAGGTGTTGATATTACGGAGAAGCAGGAACACCTGGAAGTGATCTCGGATACTCTGAATGAAAAAGAAATTCTGATCAGGGAATTATATCACCGCATAAAAAACAATATGCAGGTGATATGCGGATTTCTGCATCTGCAGCAGAAATATACCGATTCGGAGGAAGTCAGGGAGTCCCTGCTGGATGCCGAAAACAGGGTAATGGCAATGAGCCTCATACACGGGATGCTTTACAAATCGACGGATTTATCGAGAATCAGGCTGGATAATTTCACAAGTGAACTGATTAATCTGATCGGGCAAAGTCATGATTCCAGCGGCAGGAATATTGAATTTGATCTTAATATGGACAAGATAAATGTGCCCATTGACACAGCCATTCCGGCAGACCTGATTATCAATGAATTGCTGACCAATTGTTTTAAGCATGCTTTTCCGGAATCAGGAGGTAAAATAACCATAAATATCAGCCGTACGGGAGAAAACATAATAAAAATATTATTAAAGGATAACGGCAAAGGACTTCCAGCGAAATTCAAACCGGAAAAACTGCGGTCTCCCGGATTGAATACAGCGATAAATATGGCTGAACAGCAGCTGGATGGTCAGATAAAGTATAAATCAAAAAATGGCCTGTGCTGGGAAATTGAATTTCCAAGCGATTTATATAAACCAAGAGTTTAATTGATTATGAATAAATTGGTTTCTGTCATTGGAGATGTAATAATTAAAGCCATACTGCTGAAAGATGAACTGTTGCGGAAAGGGTTCCCTCCTGTAGAAATACCTGAAAGTTTCTGCTAAATCGCCGGTTTTTCCATTACAGTAAAATCCCTGCAATTGTGGCCGTACAAAATTTTTACTTTCGGAAAAGTTCTGGAAAATTCAACCACCTTTTCCAGAGTCTCCTGGGCAAGCCTGACATTGTATGAAAAAGCCCCCGGACCGATTTCCTTTTTCATGTTGAGGTCCATATGACAGGCGTCGGCGGTTATGAAGTGCGGATCGCCCTTTATGTTTATTATGAACGATACATGGTACCTGGTATGGCCCGGTGTCGAGATGATCCACAGGGACCCGTCGCCGAAAATATCAACGCATTTTCTGAACGGAGGGATAGCCCGGCCGTTATCCATATCAATTTCCAGTATTTCTGAAATATTGTGCAGATAATCATCATATACCAGCGGGAATACTTCTGTTGGACGTTCGCCCCTGTTAATATATATTCTGGTGTCTTCGGGCAGGTCAATGATTCCCGCCATGTGGTCCATGTGCAGGTGTGAAAGAAAAACACCGGCCGGCTGCATATTCCTGTTTTTAAGACATACCGCTGCATTCTGGTGTTCTTGCTGGATTCCCCATGGCATGATTTTTTTAGCCAGCAATCCTTTTGTCCTGCCCATGGGATTTGTCTGATAACTCGAGTCCAGACCGGCGTCAATCAGGAAGTTACCGAAAAATGGATGAGTAAAAATGTAAAAAGGTACCGGTATTTTAACATACCCGGGCTTCAGGTCACTGCATGCCGGATGCCTGATGTTTATCAGCCTGTCAATCTTACAGGATAAATATCCGGAAATGACGGTTTCCAGCCTGCATTGCACTCCGTTCCTGAAAACCTCGTGCCAGGAAATATGCCTTTTATTGAAAAAGTAATTATTATCCAGGGGAAGGTATTTAGTACGGCTCATATTAATCACTCCGCATTAATTATATTTGACATGGCAGTACTTGATGACTGCCAGTTTTCCTGAAACATAATTCAGAATTTTTGTTTTCAGACTTCTTTTCATACAGACATCAAAAAAGGCAAAATTGCTGATTGCGCGCACCGATTTTATTGTTTCGGACCAGCCTTTGATTTCCTCTTTTTTCTTTACATACCAATTGAAAACAGAGGCTTCTTTATTCCCGCTTTTTTCAATAATTCTGTTTACCTGCTTAAGGGCAACAGGATGACCGAAAACATCAAACAGGAACTCGCTGCCCGGCAGTTCCCCGCCTATGCAGCGGACAAGTCTTACAGCATCTGTTTTCCGGAAATAGGGCATCACTCCGGTGGCGGTAATTAAAATCCCGTTTTCTGAGTCGTCCTTTATTTTATCTATCCAGCTGAAATCAAAAGCCGACTGGGCCAGAAAAATGTTCCGGCGGTTTTCCTCATAAAACAGCCGGCGTAATTTTATTACCTCGGGGACATCAAGGTCATACCACTTTATTTTTCCGTTATCATTCCGGGAAAACGCGCTGTCAAGACCGGCTCCGATATTCACAACCGTCGCCCCGGGGTGAGTTGAAAGAAAACAGCGGCAAAGCATGTCCATGGTACAGACTCTGTCAATTGCCGATACCTGGGCATATTCACTGTATACTTCCCCCAGGGAGACGTAATCGACATTAATTCTGGAGGTAATTTCTTCCGCTTTGCTGTCCGTAAAACCGCTGTTATTCCTGCGGGATATTTCAGCTCTGCCGAATAACGGAAGGATCAGCGTTTTTGCCACTCCATCCAGATCCAGGTTAATTTTCTCCATTACTCTCAGCTCCTGCCTTTTTATGATGTCTGCGTGCCGGCAGACAGGGGAAGTACTTTCCGGAATAACAATTATCCCATATGCAGTGGCTTGCTGCGTTCGCCTGTATCCGGACGAACGTTTTTTTAAGGTATTTAGCGGTTTTCAGGATCCAGCCGTGGCCTGAATCCTGCAGTCCTTATTGGAAAAATCCCTTTAAATATCATCAGGGCATATTGCGGAAAACAGAATGGATATATGATACCGGAAAGGGCAGCCCAAAGGATGAAAGAATATCCGGGGCCGACAAACGACATGTATTCAGATATCAGGTGTTGTCCGATTTTCCCCTGGAATACCTGAAGCTGCAGTCCTGAGATCGCCGATCTGCTCCTGTCCATGAACAATACCGGGGACTGCATCCTCTGCCGGCCCGGGCAGTAACTCAGCCTGCATTTCTTCCATCTGCTGACGTACCCTGAGCCTGAGATCTGAGGCGGACGTCCTGGGCAAAAGCCGCAGGTCCGGATAAACCGGATCTCCAACGCTGAGTACCGTTGCGCGTTTTCTGAGTATATTATAAGGCCAGCCGTTTTCAGGAAATGCCAGTACAAGCGGTATTACCGGGACCTGGGCTTTTACCGCCAGTACAAAGGCGCCGCTGCTGAAATTTCTCAATCTGTCATCCCCGGACACCAGTTCCCCTTCCGGAAACAGGTGAACAAACCGGCCGCGTTTTATTTCCTGAGTCAATTGATGGAAAAACACACGGTTCTGTCTGCCATCGGACGGCACAGGCACGGCGCCAAGCATTTTAACAAAAACACCTGCGACCGGCATATCGAAGTTTGACGGCAGACTTGTGAACACCGGTTTTTTCGGAAACAGCGTTACCGCAGTCATGGCTGAATCCAGTGTATGAACATGGTTTGATATGGTAACAGCGCCTTTTTGCGTAAGTGCTTTCACTAGTTTGAATTTGTTTCTGACCTTCATTCTGAATACAACACGGAACAGCAGCGCCAGGAGCGGTATGGCAAAACAGTAATAAAAGGCCGCGGATACAAGGCTGAACGCGGGGCTGTGCCTGATTTTTCTGAGATAGCTGTCTTCCCGTGATTCCTTTACAAGTACGCGGTCCTGCTGATCACGTATGGCATCAGCAAACATTGTTTCCGCTTTCCGGACCGAATAATCAAGCGTGTATATTTCGGAGATGTTATGGTACCGGGATTCCATTTCGGCACGTTCCTGAGGATGTTCAATCCAGTAATCAATTTTCACTGCCAGATCACGGGCGCTGCCTGCTTTGAAAAGACTTCTGTCGTCAAGAGCGAACTGCCGTGTAGCACTTTTCCGGCTGTCTGCTATCAGCGGCACAGTCCCGCAGGCAACAGCCTCAAGGCATGATATCGCTTCAATTTCCACATCTGCGCTGTGTACATACAAGTCAGCCCTGTGAATTGTCCCGATAAGGTCTGACTGCCGGAGAAATCCGAACTTTGCAGGATTGGGCAGACCTTCGGCGAGTTTCCTGAGCCACTGCTCCCTGGGGCCTGCGCCGGCCAGAGTCAGGTGAATATTTCTGCTGTATTTTGACAGCTTGACTGCCTTGATCAGCACATCCTGCCTTTTTTCCGGCGCATACCTGCCGGTCATGAGTATCCGGAAACGGCCGCCATGGTTTTTCTTTTTTTTCATGATGAAACATGAACTCACTCCGTTGGAGAAGACATGCAGGCTGGCATGGTAGCGGTGTTTTCTCAACTCGCCGGCAATAAAGGAAGAGGGACAGTGAATATGATTAAAATGCCTGTAGAAATATGCCCTGAAGATGAAATAGATGAGTCCGGCTGCCGCCCCGCCGGCGCGGCCGAGACCCATGCCGTAGGTGATATTTTCAGGCTGTACATGAAATGCCGCTGTCACGGGGATACCCATTTTGACGGCGATTCTTCGGCCCTGTTCGGCAAAACTCCACGGCATGAAAAAATGGACAAGGTCTGCGCCTTCAAATGCCGTTTTAAACAGTTTTTCATCAGGGCGGGCAAAAACAATGGACTGCTTCTTTGCTATTCTGCTTACAATCGGGATGTTTTTCACGGCAGCTGTATACATTCCGCTGCCTTTTACTCCAGTGCTGACAACCCGCACACGGTGGCCTCTTGTACGCAGAGCTTCCGCAAAACGCCATGCTGTCATTGTGGTACCGTTTGTCAGAATACCGTAATTATCAATAACAAAGCAGATAGTCACTATATATTTATATCCGATTTTTCTTCAGTTGTAAATTTTGATTTTCATTCTATGCACCGGCGTCAGCGGCATAAATCAGAATCTGTCAGCAAATAGCCGGAATTATGCAAAGGATTATCATAAATAAAAAAAAGCATGATAAAATTACCGGAAATATGTAAGGGATTTGCAGACAGATGGGAAAAAAATAATAATTATCGGTGCCGGAGTTGCCGGTCTGTCAGCAGGTATTTACGCCCGAAAAAACGGGTTTGATACCCTGATTCTGGAACAGCACTTCCTTCCCGGAGGTTTATGCATATCCTGGGAGAGGAACGGATATGTCTTTGACGGCTGTCTTTCCTATTTATATGGAACGGTGCCCGGCCGGCCGTTTAATGAAATGTGGAAACAACTCGGTGTCGCTGATATGGAGTTTATCCATCGTGATGAATTCGTCAGGGTCAGAAATCCGGATGGAAAGGGCGTTATAGCCTGGGCCGATCCTGACAGACTGTACGAACATCTTGCGATACCATGAAATGGTCATTGAAAAGCGCCGAAGATTTCGCCAAGAGGTTTAAGGAACCTCAGCTGCGTAATGCGATCCCGCATCTTTTCGGATGGCCGGAAATACCCATGCTGGCAGGCATCTCGATGCTGTCATATATATGGACAAAAAAGCCGGATTCCCCGCCCGCGGCAGCCTTGCCTTTTCCAGGGCCCTGGAAAAGAAGTATACGGATCTGAGCGGGCAGATTCAGTACAGGAAACGGGTTGACCGTATTCCGGTTGATCATGGAAAAGCGGTTCCGGCGGAACGGAAAATCGAAAACCTTCTTATGGCGAATAGAATTTACGGCATGCATTATTTAGATATCCACTAGTCTCCTGTTTAGTCGGGTATGTTTTTTCGATCTTGTTAATTTTTCTTTTTTCCATAACAATACCCGGATGCATGAAATACAGCAAATCATCATTTCTGCTTTCCGAGAAAAAAACGCGGGATTGCTCCGACATGCTTATGTTTTTCAGGTACGAATTCCTGATTATGCAGAGGTCTTTCAGCAGCACATCCGATTTCAACATGGAGAGTTTCACAGGAAAAGCATAATTAAAAACAGATTCAAAATATTTTTCCAGCTTGCGAGAAGGTCCGCTTAAGAAAAATCCGATTGTTTCATCATCAGGTTCAAATGGGATACCTATTAATGAGAAACCCAGTATTTCGCATCCTCTTGTGGTTTCAACATTGTTGCCGATTATTGTATGGCCCCAGTATCCTTTACTGAACCAGTATGCGGTAGAGATCACGCCTCCGCCGTCCCGTCCCAGATCATTTCCGTTGCCAATCAGAATTTTCCCTTTTGTGAACAGTGAATTGAGTTGCAGGCCCGGGTTCAGCCTGTTGTTATTGCCGATCGTTATGGAAGTGTGCGGATTTGTTAATGTGACTTTATGTATCGAATTGTTGTTTCCAATGCAAATTCTGCCGGAATTTTTTCCAAATATATCCATTAACTCATTATTTTTTCCGACAGACAGGCCGGACGGTTGGATAACGCCGGAAATTTTATTATTTTTACCAAAACAGATGCCGTTTCCATAAATGCGGGCATTTGAAATACGGCTGTTATCGCCAATAATTACATTTTCTCCGTCAATGCAGGAATTACATATAGTAACATTTCTGCCCAATTCAGCGGTTCTTTTAACGCATACCAGATGGCTGTCCACTACCAGATTATTCTTGGATGACAATTCCATAATTTCGTCCGGTGAAAAATATCCTTTCTCCAGCATTTGAATGGAATCGAAAGCGTAGGCTTTTTCAGGTCCGCTGCTGCCTTTATAAATATCCTTCCACTTTTTTAACTGCTTCTTAATGTCGTTCATAAAGCTGTCTCCCTGGCAGGTTACCAGATCCAGTTGCGGATACACGATTTGTAATTTTCCCAGGGCTTATTGTTTGCAAGCTTTCCCTTATAGGAAGCCAGATGCGTGATTTTGCTATATCTGTTTCTGTTCGTGTTATATAAAAATCCGCCGGGACCGATGAATACGTCCCGGGATTTCACTCTTTCGCTGCAGCAGGAGACTTTTATTTTTCTGAACTGACCAGCATATTTTTTCAGGATTTCGGCCGCGGCATTAAGGAAATCATTATTCGGAATTTCATATTCATTTTTTAGTGATGCATTTTTCCCTCCGTCTGCCATCTGATAATACTGCTCCAGCCTGATGATAATATTCTGAAGAGTCGCTATACGGCCGGGAATCGGGCGGATTTTATTTACTATCCTGTCACGGATGGTTTTTACCAATTCCCGGGCGGAGGCTTGGTTTTTTTTATGAATGACAATTGATATCTCTAGAATTATGCCGGTTCTGTGGATACTCTCAAGAATGATGCCCAGGCTGCTCAGATATTTGGCTGCTTTTTCATTACCACAGCCGAATTCATTTTTAATGTTTTCGATTGTGAAAGCGCGGACCGGAAGAAGGATATGGTCCGTATACTCATTCAATTCCATCAAATCTTGTTCCGTAAGCCCGAAGCCGGTGGTTGATAATGAATTATGTATTTTCAGATCGTGGATAT
>CAZKOK010000148.1:0-7880 GCA_964554355.1 uncultured Spirochaetia bacterium
CATTTTTTACGGCCCCGGTGTAATGCATAAAGGAATGTGTTTTAAGTTTACACAGGTTGAAAACTGCATCGGCTTTTTTTACCGGAGTAATTACGTCAAATCGTTTAATCAGCTTTCCGGCAGGAAAACCTATTGAATCCATTGATACATCATAATTTAGCTGAATATTCTCCCGGCCGGACAATTGCTTCATGCCGGTTACTTCGTATATGTTTCGCAGCACCGGTTTGGAATACAGATAACCTGCACCCGGACTGTCGGCTACAGTTGCCTGTATATTCCTTTCAGCCAGAACTGAAGCCACACCGGAAACTACAGCCGGATGTGTTGTAACCGCCGCTTCGGGTTCAGCTTTCTGAAGCAGATTTACCTTCAAAAGGATTTTTTCGTCTGCGGAAACGATTTTGTCAATTCCGCCCATCATGGAAATTAATTGTTCAATTCTGTTCTTGCCATGCAAACTCCATACTAATCAGTATTTTTTCTGACCAGTCAGTATAATTATGATATATCATTTCAGATTTTTGTTAAGTTCTGTTATATGGGAATTTCAGCAATAACAGCTGGCCCCCCGTTATTCCGCTGAGCTGAATAACTATACCCGGTTCATGTGAATAACGAATCGCCGGTTTCCCGGCTTGTCAGATTCTGCAGGCAGGAGTACAATTGTATAAATGCACTGCCCGGCCGCTCCGGGCATGTACAGGATACTGTATGAAATATAAAAGCAGAAAAGGATCATGAAATGAAAGTATTTATTAAAACAGTCTGTATCATTTTCATTATTTCCCTGCTCTATTCATGCAGCAAGAATAATGTCCCATTGGCCGATAAAATCAAAGCTTCCTGTGAAAACGCAAACAGAACCCACTATGGAGCTTTATCTGATTTTCCTGAATGCGCCGAAGAAGCAGAATACAATCTGGACATTATAGACAGAGAGGTAAAAACGGCTTTTACCATAAATCACAATACAGGTTTACCGGTAGATATTGCAGAAGCAGCAAAATCGGCTGACAGGGAACTGCCTGACCTGGATCTGGCTATAGATTCAGTAATAATGAATGTTTATGATGGTGAAATCCGTGATATCACCAATGAACTTGTGCAGGGTGAAATATCATCTTCAGCTTTTAAAGAAAAACCGGAAACGATGATATCAAATTCCAAATACAGTAATCTTGATGAAGCAATAAAAAAGAACAGGAAATAAATATCTTTTTACATGAAAAGGAGCAGAATATGAGATTCGGATGGATAACTATAAATGTTAAAGACATGAATTCATCTCTGGTATTTTATGAAGATGTTGTCGGATTGAAAGTAAAAAGAAAGATGAACCCGATGCCGGGGACCGAAATTGCATTTCTCGGTTTTGGCGGTGAGGAGACTGAGGTTGAACTGATCAGAAATGAAAAAAACAATTCACCCGAATACGGCAAAGATATAAGCATCGGTTTTGAAGTGGAATCGCTGGGCCGCCAAATTGAGATACTCAAAGGGAAAGGCATTGAAATAGAGGGCCCTTTTCAGCCCGGTCCGGCAATAAAATTTGTATATGCAGAGGATCCGAACGGGGTCAAAGTACAGTTTTTTGAAAATATCAGGAAATAATAACCGTATGAAAGATAAAAAGCGTGACATTGCATCAGCCTGGCTGCATCTTGTTTCTGCTGAGGCCCCGGCCAGTCCGCAGCAGCGGAATTTTAACGAATGTCCATGTCCGAAAAAGTGCACCCTTCATGGTGAATGCCATCTGTGCACAGCTTATCACGCCAGAAAGGACAAACTTCCGCGCTGCGAAAGATAACAGGAAAAACAAGGCAAAGATATGAAAATATATAAAAGAAATTTCAGCTTCGAAAGTTCCGATTTCCGGAAAATGTGCGATTTCCTTGTAAAAGAGAATTCAGTAAAAAAGGAATATTTTACCTGGCATATAGCCCGTCTGGTTGACTGGAAATATAATCTGCATAATTTTAAGAAGTTTTTTCCCGCTAATTTTAATGAAAATACGGAACTCTGGTTCAGTGATGCTGATGAATTAATCGGATTTGTCCTGTCGGAAGATTTTGATAATTGTTTTTTTATTTTCCTCAAAGAGGGATATGCCCATCTTTATCATGAAATGATCGGCTGGTACAGGGGCCTGGTTAGTGATAAATATGATTCGCTGTCGACAATGGTTACAGAAAATGAACATGAATATATGGCCGCACTTGAAAACACTGGATTTTCGCGCGGTGGGCATACCGAAAAAACAAGGGCCTGTGATACATCTGTATTCAAAGACTTTAACTTTGAAATTGCGGATGTCAGTTTCCAGAGCATGAAAGAAAATAAAAACTACTCTGAACAGGACAAATTACGATTGAATGCCTGGCCCCACAAACATGATGCCGAACTGGACAGGCAGATAAGGGAGTACTGCCGCAAGAGCCCGGTATATAACCCCGAATTCGATTTTGTCCTTGTGGACTCAAGCGGCAGGCATCTGGCCGGCTGCGAAGCCTTTATTGACTCAGTAAACAGCACAGGCGAAATTGAAAGAGTCTGCACGCACAGCGACCATTACAGCAAAGGCTATGCACAGAATATTTTAAAAGCCTGCATGAGAAAGCTGCATGAAAACAATATCGGGACAGCATTTTTATCAAGCTGGAATGATAAAACCGATCATTTGTATGGAAAACCGGGACATAAAAAAGAAGTACTCCGATATTCATATAATCTTGATCTAACCTGATCTGCCGTTATTGAAAAATGATAAATAAGGAGAAAAAATGAACATATTCCTGAAAACAGTCATCTGGGGTTCAGTGGTTGGTGTCATTCATTTTATCGTTGTAGGGTTTCTTTATCAGAACCCTGTTGTAGCCAGGATCTACAAAAATGAAAGCAGCCATCCCGGTGTAAAAAAATGGGAAAATAAAACAAGATATATAGTTTCCATGTTTCTCGGAACACAAATTGAAATTTATATCATAACAGTTGTATATATTTTCCTTATTTCATTAATGGGCAAAACAATCTCAAATACAGTTATTCTGGGCTTTATTATTGCCGGTGTGCGTATATACCCGCGGTTCTGGAATATGTGGATACAGTCAAGTTATCCAAACAGATTGCTGCTTGTGGAAATTATAAACGGTATTATCGGTACATTTGTGATGGTTTTCAGTTTATATATTTTACCAGCCTGAAAAACAGAATAAGGTTCAAATATAATGAAGGGAAAACCGTAATTGAACTTTGTGTTCTCAAATATCTTTATACTGGGCCTGGTAAGTCTTTTTACGGACATCAGTACCGAAATGGTATATCCGATTCTGCCCTTATACCTGACATCAGTAATAGGAGTCACTCCGGCAATTATAGGCATAATAGAAGGCATCGCGGAAAGCCTGGCCAGCATCATAAAACTTTTTTCCGGAATAATAGCCGACAGGTACGGCCACAAAAAGAGACTTGCCTTTGCCGGATACGCTTCATCAATACTGAACAAGGTAATAATTTTATTCGCCGCAACATGGCCGGGTGTTTTAAGCGCCCGTATCGTCGACCGTTTCGGCAAAGGGATAAGAACAGCGCCGCGCGATGCATTGATAGCAGAATCAGCACAAAATATGCAATTGGGGAAAGCATATGGTCTGCATAAAGGGCTGGACCTGCTCGGGACCGCTATTGGAATATTTCTGGCATATCTGATGCTTTTGAATAATAAAAACAATTACCGGAATATATTCATATATTCCCTGGCCCCGGCAGTAGTCGGCGTTTTGTTTATATTGCTTGTAAAAGATAAAAAAAGTGAGAAAATCAATAAAAAGATTTCATTCAACTGGAAAATTCTGGATAAAAAACTGAAACAGTTTCTTGTCTGCATATTCATATTTACTCTCGGAAATTCATCGAACGCCTTTATTCTGTTAAGGGCATACTCTGCCGGCTTTTCAGCGGTTAACACAATTTTACTGTATTTTGTATTCAATATTACGGGCTCAATTCTGTCCTATCCTGTCGGGAAATTATCTGATAAATTCGGCCGGCGAAAAATTCTCGGTACAGGATATTTCTTATATGGAATTGCTTATCTGGGTTTTGGTTTGTCATCAAATAAAGTCGTATTTGTTTTATTATTTATAATTTACGGAGTATATACCGCATTAACATCCGGAACAGAACGCGCACTTATTGCAGAAATCGCCCCCGCAGCGCAAAAGGCAAGCGCGCTTGGGCTGCATGCAGGAATTGTCGGTTTGGGTTTACTGCCTGCATCCATAACAGCAGGTATTTTATGGGACAATCTGGGACAATCGGTACCGTTTGTTTTTGGAGGGATACTGGCGTTTTTTATGAGTATCTGTATTCTTGTGATATTATACAAACATGAACAAAGAAAAAAACGGACTTGATGAAACCCGATGTGAATAAAGCGTCAGATACTGCAGATTTACCAATTTCTTTTTTTTCCTGTCATCTATTCATCCTTCATATCAAGAAGAAAGAAATCCGAAAAAAATCTTATCTCACCTGCATTGAGCTTTGACAGTTCAGCCGAAAAATCCGTATCACCCTGGCTGAGTGATTCCATGGTATTATCCTTTTCAGCGCCCATACCCTGTATCTGAAATTCAAGTGAATTCTGCAGCGCCCCGTACACTGCCCTCTCCCTTATCACGGCGGACAGGATCCTGTCGACACCCTCAAGACTGTAGAACTCATCTTCCTTCAGCCTTTCCCGGATTGCTTCATCTTCCAGCCAGGATTCGAATACCGGCTTCATATTGAACTGCGCCCATGAAAGGGTTTTCATGATTCCTTCATACTGAAGGAAAATTTCGGAATCAAGCAGGGCCCGGTCTTCGTCACCGAAAACCGGATTCAGCTCCATCATTATCAGATCACGGATCCTCTGCAGGGCCTGCGTTATGCTGTCGAGATACCCGTCCCGTACCTGGTAATACGAAATCAGGTCCCGATGACTGCGCACAGTTACAGAAAGGAAATCGATATGGGATTTCATTTTTTCATAAACTGCCTTTGATGCCGGATCATCCTGCCACAATATAAGCCCGGAAGAAAGCCGCTTCATGCTTTTTTCATCCTCCAGCCTGTTCTGCTCCAGAATACGGTTAAGTGAATCAAAGGCGCCGGAAGACTGAGCAGGAACCGGAGCTGTGATTAAGACAAGAAGAAAAAATATTATGTATTTGTTCAGAAAATGCATACCTGTATTAAATATAATAAATTTCCCGGCAAATATGATAATATGGATATTTGAAATATAATTTGAAAATGAAAAGGAACAAAATGTATCCGAAGTATTCAGACAAATACCGCAGACAGAAACAGCCCGGCTTGTACTCCGGAAATTTGGAAGGAAAGACATTGATGAATATATTAAGGAATTCAGCAATAAGAACATTCAGAGATATCCGGGCGGCTTTCAGAATAAAAACGCCGCGAAAATCTCCGGCTATTTCTGGAAGAAATACCGGGGCATGGGATTTGTAAAAGAAACTATAGAAGTCGTAGTGAAATTCGGATTTGAACAGCTTGAATTGTCACGGATACAGGCATTGATTGATGAAAATAATATCAACTCGGCAAAAGCCGCAAAAAGGGCATTTTCAGAATATGTACCCGAAGGTAAAATGGATGAAATTCTGAACAGTGATTCAAAATCACAAGCATTAAATAGATTTCAGGGCAATATTGCTGTTTTCCGGATTCATCAGACATTATCCGATGCCGGATCAGTAATGCAGGAAATATTCCGGATATTTTTGAAATCTAATTTTGTTATTGACAATATTTTTTTTCCTGTTATTTACGCATGGCAGCATGATATCAATCCGCAGTTCGATTTTGAAAATCTAATTAAAGAGTTATCAGGAACAGAAGATAAATTATTCTCCATAATCTACGGCACAGTATCCGGCATTAAGGGAAATATCGGTGTTAACAACAGGATGACATATTCTTTCGTGCCTGATGAAATGGAAAAAATTCTCCCCGCTTTGCCGAACATGGAAAAAAATTCTGTAAAATAATGGAGTTGAAATGAATGAAAGAGATTTGTTATTTTTGCGCGAATCAAAACTTTGTGATTATAAAAACAGCATAATCATCAGCAAGGCTTCGGAAATAACTGCCGGGGCCGATTCGAAACAGGAAATTGCCCGGGCGATATTCTGTTATGTGCGTGATAATATTCTGTTCAACGCAACAATGAATATATTCCGGAAGGCATCAAAAACAATAAACCAGAGAACAGTTGATTACTGCAACAAAGTTAATGTTCACCTGGCCTTGCTGAAGGCAAAAGGCATTCCTGCCCGGCTTCATTACATTATGGTAAAAAAAGTACGCTGGAAAGGCATCATTCCGAAAATGATATACAAACATCTTCCCGACCCCATAGGACATTATTATTGTGAATGCTGCATCAACAGCAGATGGACTGCCTGCGAAGCGATTTATGATGAGGCCTTCTGTCAGGGAATGATAAAAACCGGGATAACCACAAAAAATCAGCTGCCGACAATAGACTGGGACGGTAAAACGGATCTGGTATTGTTTAGCGAACTGATCGCCGAAGATATCTGCATATATGAAAATCTGGATGATGTTAATGAAAATGAAATAAAGAAATATTCCTATCCGCCTGTTTGGATATGCAGAATTTTTGACTGGGCTGTGAGAGCAAGCTCACAAAGGCGGACGAATAAGGTAAGAAAGACTAATAATATATAGATTGTGTTTTTTAATATATTATATTGAGTATACGGAATTCGCATAAAAACAATTTCAAGTCATACCAACAAAAACTGAGGTTTTGATTATGCATGAACAATCAATTCCATATAAACGTAAAGGACTTTTTTTGCTGATAACAGCACCCATGGTTATTCTGTATATCCTGATCGGGTATTTTTTATACACCATCAATATAAGTATTCTTTTGATTTACTGCTTTTTTTTATTCTGACTGTTATTTTTCAAAGCTATAATTGTCTTTACTGGAAATGCCAGCATGTCGGGACATTCTGTCCCGGTGCCGGCGGGTTTTGCGTTTTAGCAAGTCCCGCTGCAAAGTTATTAATTAAGCTGAATGTTAGGCTGTCAAAAAAAATATATAATGTTTTATGTACAATCGCTTACATCAGTTTTTTCGGCATTAAATTATTCCCTGTATATTTCAATTTAAAACTGAACCTTATATATTTTCTGATTTATTTGGGAATAATACTGCTTTACTTTATTGGAATGATGCTGCTGATTTGTCCTTTCTGCGGCGCTAAAACTGCCTGCCCCGGAGGTCAGACTTCAATTAAACTTAAAACAATGTTGGAGAAAACAAAGGGAGACAATGAATGAGCATAAAAAAAATGGCAAATATTTTAAGAAATTATATGCTGCTTTCAGCATATTTATAAAAGCTTATTCAGATAATTATAAAAAAATACACCAAAACAGTCCTGAATCCGTCCTTATTATGTAAGGAGGAAAAACAATGGAAAAGAGGAAACAACTTTTTATCACTTTTTGGGTTTTTACAGTATATACAGGAATTATACTGGCATCGAATTTATTTATGAGAATCAGTGTTTCAGAAAATAACGAAACATATGGAATGATTTCCGGAATATTGTTCGGATTTCTTGCTGTTCCTGTTTTCAGCATTATTATACCTTTATGGCTGGCAAAAAAATGGCGGCTGGACTTTTCTTTCTGGACTAAAAGCAAAAGGATATGGATTGTATTGGCTGTATTGATTATCTTTATCCTGATTTCCAATTTCGAGGCGATAAAATCAATAATCCGGATGAAAATTCCTGTTACTGATTTTATAATCCATTATATTTCTGCAATGC
>CAZKOK010000148.1:7890-8427 GCA_964554355.1 uncultured Spirochaetia bacterium
ACTATCCGCTGTTTGCTATTCTGATTTTTCCTGTAATCCGGAAAAACTTCGGGTTAACAGCAAGTCTGACTGTTGCTGCCCTGCTTTTTGCATTGTATCATCTTGCCCAGTTCCATTTTTTTCCTGCCGGAACAAGCCTGGGTATGCTGCTGCTTCTTTTTATATCTTTCATTGTAAGCCTGTTATTTTACCTGTGGAGTGAATCACTGATTCTTGTATCTCTTGTTCACAGCACCAACGGAGCGATTGGTCTGGCGGCAAACGGTACTGTTTTTAATGAAATTGACTTTCTTTTTTATCTGACAATAATAATTGTCGGATCGTTATTTGGATATATGATCGTGCAGGCAATAAGAAAAAAAGATAATTATAATGAAAACTGGTGGCTTAAGACCAAAATAGAATAAACGGAAGAGGCAAGGCTTGAAGCTGCTTTTTTCAGCCAGCTTTTTGATGCACAATTCCGGATCAAGATAGGGTTTTTCGTCTTTCATAAAACTGCCAAGTTTCCGGTAATATTCCCCGGCTTCATTTTCG
>CAZKOK010000149.1:0-8420 GCA_964554355.1 uncultured Spirochaetia bacterium
TTTGTTGCGGGCCTTAATCAGCTGTTTTTCAATGAATTTCCGGTTTTCAATTTCTTCATGGAGGTCTGAATTGCTGTTTTCAAGTTCTCTTGTCCGTTTTCTGATAATTTCTTCCATTCTGTTGCGGTAATTGGAAAGGTTTCTCTGCATAAGGTCAAAATGATCGGCGGTTTCTCTTATTTCTGAATATATTGTATTTATTCCCGGTGAAAGGACATTCCTTCTTTCTATTATATCTGTCGTTTTTTTCTGAAGAGTCAGAATCGGTTTTGTTATGCTTGAAGAGACCATTACTGCAGATACCATTGCGATAACAGCCATTATTACCGCAAAATAGATAATTGAATTGCGGTTTTCCTTAAGAACGCCTATATAATCGTCTTCGGGCAGATAAATTCCGATCAGCCATGGCCAGTCCGATATTTTAAACGGAGCAAACATTGCATGGTAAAACTGGCCGTCATTTTTAAAGTTTACAAATCCAAAGCTTTCCATGCCGGTTTCATTTGTCTGTTCCAGGTACCTGGTAAAAGCAATCTGGGCGGGAATGTCATCCAGCTGATCAATATTTACAAGTGTTTTTGTATTTTCCTGTGTATCAATTGACACAAGTTTCTCTTTATCGGGATAGGCTATTAGTTGTCCGTTAACATCAAGAATAAAGGCCCTGCCGCTGTTGCCGATTTTCAGGTCGGATATGAAATCGGATATTTCGTCAATTTCAATATCAACGCCGACAACCCCTGTAATATTTCCGTCTTCATTATATACCGGATTTGCGGTAGTGATACCGAGATGCCCTGATGTGAAAAATACATAAGGTGTCGTCCAGAAAGGACCATTTGTCTCGAGGGCGCCTTTATACCATGGGCGTTCCCTTGGATCATATCCGTCGGAAGGTTCAGGGTACTGGTCCATTATTCCAAGATCGCTGTTTTTATATATATACTGGACTTTTCTTTTGCCATTTACGAAGTTGATGGTTTTTGTAAAAAATACTGTGTCCGAATGAGGATCATTATCCTTCGGCACATATCTGGAAGACATGACAAACTCGCCGTCCAGATTGCCGTAAAAAATCCCGGAAAACTGGGAATGGACAAAAAGCTGTTCATAAAAATAGCTCTCCATTTTCAGAATTTCCTGATTTGTGACAATTCTGTTTGTTGCCAGCGCGCTTGTCAGGACGGCGGCATCTTTTGCGGCGTCAAGATGGCTTTTTGTTTTATCAATTGTATATGAGGCGATATTCTGCATGATTTCTCTGGCATGCCTTAAAAACACCCTTCTTGAGGATATATATGTCGATAAAATGATTACTGTTACAGTAAGAAGAATAAGACCGGTCATTGCAAATGTCAGAACTTTTCTTAATGAAATCGATCGGTATGCCATAATAAATAAAGATTAATATATATTTTGCCCGCCTGCAAGTAAGACTGTTTCAGACATTTATTTTTCTGCATTTTTTATAGCGAAATATATTTAACTACGATAGAATGTTTTACAGTACTGCAGACAAGGATTTAATTATATGAACAAAATAAATGAATGGGCTGAAAAAATAATAGGCAATATTGAAAAGGTTTTTTTCGGGAAAAGAAAGGCACTGGAAAAGGTTCTTGTGGCTGTTCTTTCCGGAGGTCACATTCTGCTGGAGGATGTCCCCGGAGTCGGCAAGACCATTCTGGCCAGGGCGGTAGCACTCAGTATTCAGGGTGAATTCCGGAGAATACAGTGTACACCCGATCTGCTTCCCACTGATATCCTGGGAGTGTCAGTATACAATCCAAAGACAGGTGAATTTGATTTCAGGAAAGGCCCCGTTATGTCAAATATCATACTTGTTGACGAAATCAACAGGGCGACGCCGCGCACACAGTCGGCGCTGCTGGAAGCCATGGCAGAAGGCCAGATAAGCATAGAAGGGAAGAGAATGGTCCTGCCCGAACCGTTTTTTATTATGGCAACAGAAAATCCCGTTGAATTTGAAGGGACTTTCCCGCTTCCCGAAGCACAGAAGGACCGTTTTCTTATGTGTCTGAAAATCGGATATCCGGAACGTTCTGTTGAGGAAAAGATACTGAACAGTCAGAGAAAAGTTGAACATCCGATTAACAGCCTCAAAGCTGTAGCCTCGGCTGACGAACTTAAATCCTTTCGTGAGGAAATTGTGAATCTCCATGTCGACAAAGAGGTCTACAGTTATATCCTTGACATAATTAATGCCACAAGGCAGCACTCAAAACTCCGTCTTGGAGTGTCGCCCAGGGGTACACTTGCCCTTTTCAGGGCCGGACAGGCCCTTGCCGCACTGAGGGGGCGGGATTTTGTTCTGCCTGAAGACATCAAGGAACTGGCTCCACTGGTTTTAAGCAAAAGAATGATTATAAGTTCGGAACAGCTGATAAAGGGAGTAACACCCGAAGCAATAATAGATGATATTCTTGATCAGATCTCTGTTCCTCTTTTAAGGGAGAGGATTTGAAATCCATTTCCAAATTTTTAATTGCATTTGCATTATTCAATATGATTCTCGTACCATTTGCTCCTGTTCAGCTGATGGGCATGATATTGGGTTTTGCCCTGATCCTTTCACTGTTGTACATGGTTTCGGAAGCAAAAGGACTTGCATACAGGCGGATAGAAAAAACCCTGCGATGTTTCAGGGGCGGGGACCTGGAAATAATAAATGAATTCTCAAACAGAGGTTTTCTGCCGGTGAACAATTTTTATTATTCAGATCCTCCCGGAAGCCTTTTCCCTTCGGATATACCCCGCGGAAGCATAAACCTCCTGCCGGGTAAAAAAGTCAGGCTTTGTCACCGTGTTGAAGCCAGACATAGGGGCAGATTCAGGGTGGGACCGCTCCGCATCAGCGGAAAAGATCCTCTTGGTTTTTTCAATTATTCACGGTCAGATGAAAATTATACAGAATGCATAATATATCCGCGTGTATATCCGCTTGAGTTTCTTATTGAGACAGGGCTTCCGGCAGGAAGCCTGCGGACAGAAAATCCTCTTTATGAGGATGTAAGCAGATACAAATCAATCCGAGAATATGTGCCCGGCGATTCCATCAGTCATATCAGCTGGAAGCACAGCGCCAAAACGGGAGACCTTTATACGCGGGAATTTCTGCCCACCTATAATTTCAGTACTCTGATCGTTCTGAATCTTGTTGTCTCGGATTATGATTTGAAACAGAGATATGCCTGGATTGAACGGATGATAGAGACCGCGGCTTCCATGACTTTTTTTGTCAGCGGGAAAAAACAGCAGACAGGACTGATCTGTGCAGGAAAAACGGAAAGCGGAGAAAACAGGATGGCTTTTCCGATTGCAGGAAAAGAAGAACATGCGATGCAGATTCTTGATTATCTTGCCTGCATTCAGGCCCTGCAGGAAGGGGAGTTTCTGAAAATTCTGATGGAAAGCCTTTATGATGTGCCATGGAACTCAAGAATAGTCTATATCGGTCCGTATATGGATGATTCGGGTTATAAATCCTTTATAAATTTATGGAAGCCGGGCCGGAAAATTGATTTCCTGCTTTGCGGTATTTCCGGAAAAAACCTGCCGCCTTCGAATTCCATTCACAGATTTTTCCGGGTCAGCGAATTCGGGGAGTTTGATTTTGATTAATCCCGCAAGAAATAAATTCTTCCTGTATCCTCTTCTGGCATTTGTCCCCGCTTTCTTTGCTGCGGCATCATGGCTTTCCGTGCTTGCTGTTTTTTTCAATATCCGGTTCCATGTATTCTGGGTTTATGTCCTTCTGCTTCTTCCCGGGATTGCAGAGACGGTTATCTGGAACAGTATTGAGAGAAGGTCGAGTTCTGTGCACAGACTCGGCGAAGTGCTGCTTATGCCTGGTATCTCATATATTGTATTTTCAATTGTATCCAACCCGGGCAGTCTCTTCAGCAGGCTGAAACCTTATCCGCAAACATTTCTGTTCATATTTATTGTTATGGGTCTTTGGGGACTTACTTTTTTTGCACACAGGTGCTTTTACTTCTGCGAAACATACGACTGGGCTGAGTCGAAGCAAAGAAATGAAATGACAGGGTTTGTCTCACTCAACGTTGAAAAGTACATCACATTTGTAAGAATTATGATATTTCAGTGCTGGATACCTCTGCTGATCGCCTGGATAGCTGCGCCCAAATGGTCTGCAGCCGTATTTATATTGACCGGGATTTTTACAGTCATTCTTGTCCTGTGTATTCAGCAGGCCGGGGCCATAATAATCATATATACATTTTCCGAAGATAAAATCAGCTACTCTGAAAGCGGGGCCAGAAGGCAGTATCTTGCGGCCTTTATTATTCTCGGGTCAGCTGCTCTTGCAGGCTTTGCCTTTGCAAGAGGAAAGGTCCTTGTTTCTGTTGCCGATATTGCCAAACTGATTATAATGATAGGGACCTGGCTTATGTATCTTCTCAATAAGCTGGGCGGTTCAGAGGATGCCCCGCCACAGGAAACTTCTGACACGACACCCCTTCAGGAAAGCCCGATTCCTGAAGCAATTGAAAAAAACCCGGAAACCGAAACGAATATTTTTCTGATAATTCTGATTGTAATTGTCGGTCTGGTTATAGCTTTTTTCTTTCTGTACGGTCTGTATATACTGATTGAATATATTATTTTCCGGCGGGTACAACGGAAAACGATGAAGAAGAAGGATGTGATTATAAAGAGTTTCAAAATGCTTGCTGCAGCTGTATTTTCCTTTATAAAGGATTTTTTCCGGTATCTGTTCCTGTTTAAAAAAAGAAAAAGGATTATGACCAGGGAATATCCCACTGTTGAACAGATCAGGATTTCAGCCCGGACTGTAAAAACACCTGAAAAAGATGAAGAAATTAATGAAATCCTCCATATGTATCTGAAGCTTATCCGCTGGGGAGTAAAAAACGGAGTGCCCTGGCAGGGGTTGATGCCCCTGGAATATAATGAAAGACTTATTGAAAATTTCCCGAAGCTTGCGGATGATCTTGAAAATATCGTGAATATCTATGAAGAATCCATTTTTTCCGACCACCTTCTGGAAAAAGGCGTTCTTGATAAATATAAAATGCGCATCAAGGGAATAATCAAAACCCGCCCTGTAAATTATGAATTATGAACCACGATTTATACGAATAGGTCACGAATAACACAAATGAATATGCGGTATGCGGACATTCTGTCATCACGGCGGATGAGGGGATTTCTTTGGGTTGTGATATTTCGGAAATTATAATACTGCTGATAAAGCGGATGAAGACGGATGGAACAGATTTTAATCTGGTTTTGGGGTCTGTCCCCATTTATTCTTGTTATCTGTGTTTCATTCGTGTAATCCCCCGTGGTTATAATTTGTTTTTTTGCCGGAAAAACGTCTGCGTATTGCCTTGACCAATCAGCAGCTAAAGCAATATTATCTACCTATGTTTGGATTATTAATCAGGAAATGGTTTTATGATTTCTGGGACAGCCTTATTAAACTTGTTCCGGTAAATCTTGTTTATCTTCTTGCCGGCGCCGGAGCGTCTACGGCTGTTTTTTTTATACTTAATGCAACTCCGCCGTATGTCAGCATTCCGGTTCTTGCAGTACTTCTTTTTATCATAAACATCTATTCGGTAATGACCTCTTCATTTTCTCTCAGACTCTGCAATTACGAGCAGGCCGGATTCCGTGAATTTTTCGGATCGTTTCGCCAGTCTCTGATGCCGGCTCTGTTTCTTACAATAGCCGGGACAATACAGTTTGTGATAATAGTTATAGTGATTCCCATGTATGTGAATATGGGTTCAGGCGGTCAGATTATTGCCTACCTTGCAGCCGGTGTGATTTTCTGGGGCTGTATTTTTTTCTGGCTGGTTATGCAGTATTTTCTCCCTTTTTACTGGCAGATGGACAGAAGCATCAGAAAAGCGCTTAGAAAATCGGCTATTGTTACACTTGATAACACCCTTTTTACAATCGGGCTTGCAATCGGGGGATTACTGATTTTTGTCATTTCGCTTATTACTTTTTTTCTGCTGCCCGGAGCAGGAGCAATTTATATGTGGCAGCAGACTGCTCTGAAACTGCGGATGCTTAAATATGATTACCTTGAGGAAAATCCTGAAGCAAACAGAAAGAAAATACCATGGGAAGTTCTTATTGCCCCGGAAAAGGAAAAGGTGGGTACAAGGAGTTTCAGAAATCTGATTTTTCCCTGGAAAGACTGATATGCGGGGTTATTAACGTTCGGACCCAGGAGCGGAATCACGGAACATATTTTTCGGTGCCTTTTTCCGTTATATCGAATCCCGTTATCAGGTAATACTCAACTTTTGCGGATGAAAAGAGCTTTGTTTTTTTGCTTTTCTTTTCCAGAGTTATAATGGCATCTTCCCTGAACCCTTCATAGTAGTATTTCGGTATTTCCATGTTTTCCGAGTCTTCGGAATATGAAAACCAGCGGGTATATTCAGCCTTGTATTTCAGGTCGCCGAGTTGATTTACCTTAAGCCCGGTTACTCCCCAGACAGATTTGCCGTACTGACTTGGCTGAAGACCGAATTCAAGCATTTGCGAAGCCGGTACTACAGGAAAATCGCCTCCGTATACCTGCTGTGTTTTCAGAATAACGGTCATATTTACTGCGGGATCAATTATGTCTTTTGCGGTTCTGCCCTTGACGGCACCTTCCATTTTTACATGATCCAGATTGTTGTAGTTATCAAAAAAATCATTTACTACCTGTTCCGGTGTCATGTTGATGGTATATGGGATTTCCAGAGACTTTTTCACTGCCGAGGAAATACCGTATACACCCAGCATAAATACAGCTGCCGACAGAATCAGGAAAGTTTTATGTTTTCTGGCAAAATATTTCAGCCGGTAGCCCTTGCTTATGGATGATTCCAGTTTCTGTTTTTTCCTTTCAAGAGCCGTCTTTTCCTCATCGCCGATTTCACGGTACAGACCGTCTTTTATCCATGATTCAAGGGCGGCATTCCAGTCACTGCAGTCCGGTTTTTTCACAGCAGTTCCGGAAAGCACTGAAACGATGAAATCGGAAATATCCTTTTTCAGCCCGTGTCTGACAATTTCCGGGGCTATTATTTTCCTGTCTGACATTCTCTGAAAAAGGTCTGACCGGCTTGTAAAGGGAAAAGGCTTTTTTCCTGTTATCGCCAGATAGGAGAGTATGGCAAGAGAATAGGAGATGTCGAAACCGGAAGATCCGGCGCTGTTTATCCAGTCAAAATCATTGAGTCTCTTTTCGGTGTCTGAGAGTTTCAGATAGCTTTCAGTAATAAATCCGGGAAGAACAAGAACAGAATTCTTCCCGAAAATGATCCCGCAGGAATGCAGCCCGGCTGCCATATACCCTTCCGGCATTTGGGCCAGTACATCCGCAAGTCTTTTAACATCTTCTGTTGTAATGTTTTCAATAATATCAGCGAGGAATTTCCCCTTGAAATACGGACCGTATACATATTTTTTTCTGTTATGTTCAATTATACCCTTTATTTCCCAGGGAACGGTCCCGTTTTTTTCCGCTATCAATCCGGGAACATCTCTTTTCTGATTACTCAGCGTAAGGAACCCTGAGTATTTTTCACCCTCTTTTTCTATAGTAATTGAATAGGGAGACTGCTCACTGATTTTCAGACTCATAGACTTAATATATATATAAATAATCAGTTATGGAATTATTTAATCGAAAAAAATTGATTAATTGACGAAAAATATGTATAATAAAAGAGTGAGCATTCGCTCATACAAACCGGGAGGTTTTATGAACATTCTTGTTACAGGCGCAATGGGAAATATCGGAATCAGGGTAATAAAGAGGCTGGCGGCAGAAGGCCATGCTGTTACGGCGTTCGATATGCATACGGGAAAGAATTTAAAAAGAAGCAGATTGGTCAGGAAAAAATGCAGGATTATCTGGGGAGACATTCTGCATATCGGCGATGTGCGCAGGGCAGTGAAGGGGGCAGACAGGGTCATTCATCTTGCGGCCGTAATTCCGCCTGCCGCGGAAGAACACCCGGAAAATGCATTGCTGGTAAATATAGAAGGAACATCAAATATAATTTCAGCATGCCTAAAAAGTCCGGAAAAGCCGTGGCTTCTGTTTTCATCTTCGATAAGCATATACGGAGACAGAAGGAAAACAGATATTATCAGGACAACGGATAAGCTTGCACCGAATGATAATTATGCGGAGCATAAACTTGAATGTGAAAAGGTGATTCAGAATACGCCCGGTCTCAAATGGCAGATTTTCAGGCTGAGTGCAATCTTCAGCACCGATAACCTTAAGCTTGTTCCCTATATGTTCAGAATGCCTCTTGATACATCGCTGGAAATCTGCACAGCAGAAGATGTGGCTTCTGCATTGACCGAAGCCGTAAATCATCCTGAACTTC
>CAZKOK010000150.1:0-8400 GCA_964554355.1 uncultured Spirochaetia bacterium
CGAAACAGCAAAGCTGCATAGCACAAAAAAAATAATAAAAAATCTTTTCATAAAATAAATTTAGTATTTTCCAGAGAATAATACAAGCAATAAATTAATCATTGCTTTCTTTTTCCGCGGGATTTCCGCCAAGCATAAGATATGCAATAAAGCCGAGAAGAGGGCACGCCGTAACATAAACGGCCCATAAAAATTTCATCCTGTCTGAATGGCCGCTTCTTCTTATTTTGAGAAATGAAAAAAGCACCATAAGAAAATGTATGAATACGACAAGTAAAATTACAAGGAGAGTATCGGTCATTTTTATTAACTCTTTTATCCCGGCTTTTGTAAATACTACCACTGATCCTGATTTATTTGCAAATGCAATAAACAGTTATTTATAATTTAATTATATCCGGAACACTTAAAAAACAGGGAGATTTATGCCGCGAAAAACACCGTCCGCCCAAAAAACAAAACTGCCGGTCTGGACATGGATAGCTCCTTTGCTTGTATGCAATATTGGGACCTGGATGTCGCTGGTTCTGCGGAATGAGTCGGGAATTCCGATGTTGTATTTCCCGATTCCTTTTGCCCTGGCCATGATATTCTGGTGGGGACCGAGAGTGCTTGCCGGTATGGCCGTAAATGCTGTATTCAGTGCGGCTATAATGGGGCTGGGGAAATGGTATCTGTGGCCTGCATATGCTGTTCCGGAAATTCTTACTGTGCTGACAGGCTGGCTTGTTTTCAGCAAAATTATGAAGAAGGACTGTAATTTTTCAGACTGGAAAGTTTTTTTCAGTTTTCTGTTTCTGGTGCTTGTTCCGGTAATGGTATTTGACAAGTTTTATCTGTGGGTCCATATCCTGCTGTCAGGAAATGCAGAAACAGCTTCGGTGTGGCAGATCTGGACTATCCTGCTTTTCGGATGCATGACGATAACTGTTTCGGCACTTCTTTTTGTTACGCCGCGGCTTGAAAAATACAAATTGTCCATGACCAGAGGGTCCGGCAGGCCGCTTAAAAGTCCCGGGATAAAATTCAGCAAAGTCAGGATGATTGAGATTATATTTGCTTTTTCAGCTGTTGCAGTATCAAGTATGTTTTTTTCCATAAGCAGCCAATGGTTTATATTTTCACTGTTTTCACTCTGGGCGGGGCTGCGTTTTGGACTTGGCCTGGCATCATTATCAAATCTGTGGCTTTTTGTCTGGCTGATATTGATTCCGGGCATAGCAGACTTTTTCCGGGGAATACCTCTGGTACAAAGCCGGGAACTCCTGAATGATTATATGTTTTTAAGCGGCTTTTGTTCATTTTCACTGATAACAGGATCCATAATAACTTCATTGTATTATGAACTGGATCAGAAAGGCAGAAATGAATCAGAGACAAAAGATAAGCAGTATTTTCTGGACAAGATAGTCAATACAAGCCCCAATTTTATTTTTATCCATGATCTGAATAATCATAGCAACATATATGCAAACAGGGAAACCCTTGAGTTCCTCGGCTATGATCAGAAAAAGATAAAGGAAAGCGGCAATATAATATTTGAAAAAATGCTCCACCCGGATGATCTTAAGAAAATCAACGAGCACCATATGGATTTTTCAAAAGCTGATGATACAGATATTCTTGAAGTGGATTACCGGATCAAGGATGCAGAGGGGGAATGGCGCTGGATTCGAAGCCGGGATGTTGTATTTTCCCGAAACGATGACGGCAGGGTCGAACAGATTCTGGGTGTTGCTGTTGATATTACAAAACGCAGGAATGCTGAAGAAAACCTGAAAAAAACACTTGAGGAAAAGGAGACCCTCCTGCGTGAGCTGTATCACCGTACAAAAAACAACATGAACGTCATCTCAGCCCTTCTGGATCTTCAGGCAGATAGTATTAATGACCCAAGGCTTGCGGAAGCATTCTCGGAAACAAAAAACAGAATAAATTCAATGGCATTAATCCATCAGAAATTATACCAGGCAAAAGACCTTTCGCGGCTGAATCTTAAAGAATATCTTCAGGACCTTATTGATCTTCTGCAGAGCGGTTACAAGATAACTCCGGGAACCATTAAGCTGCAGCTTGATCTGGAAGATATTTCTGTGCCTGTTGATACTGCAATTCCCTGCGGGCTTGTAATGAATGAGCTGATATCAAATGCATATAAATATGCTTTTCCGGATGGAAGAAGCGGTAATATCAGAATTAGCATGCATAGAAATAAAAATAATGATATCGAGTTATCAATTGCGGATGATGGGGCAGGAGTTCCGGGAAATTTTGATATTAAGAAGGACAGCCGTCTCGGCCTGAATAATGTAATAATTATTGTCGAAGGACAGCCTGACGGTTCTGTTGATTTCAATTTTGCTAAAGGTGTCGTCTGCAATATCAGATTCAGGGATGATTTATACAATGTCAGGGTGTAGAAATGGAAAAAAGGAAAAGCCGGACCTTTTAATCATTGACATATAACTTCATCGCGGCCACGCTTTCCATTTTCCTGAATCCCTCATCGAGGTATAATTTCAAGGCGTCTTCATTGTCTGCATTCACGCAGAGTGAATTTTTCCATTTGAGTTTTTCAACGGTAAATTTTACCGCAGTACGCAGAAGATTCCTTCCCAGACCTTTTCCCTGATATTCAAGCAGCACAGCCACCGGACCTATAAAACCATATGTGCCGTTATCCCGGATATCTCTGGAAACCTTTATTATGCCGACAGCCTTTCTATCGTCCCGGAGAATCAGGGTCCCTTCCTTAATATAGTCAGAGTCATCTTTCATTCCGGATATATCATTTTTTTCTGCCGGAAGGGAGCCGGTCAGATTTTCAAATGCCAGGTTTCTTATTTTCATCCAGCAGTCGATGTCTTCGGGAAAGCTCATTTCTGTAACCCGGAATCCTTCAGGAAACAGGGGGTCCCGGACAGGAACGATTTCACGTTCAAGGACGAATACATATCTTTCAGTTCTGTAACCGAGTTCCTTAAGGAATTCGATAACCATTTTCTCATTGTCCGGCATAAAAAGCACAAGTGTGCTGCATTCCTTTTCCGTCTTCAGCCTGCCGATCATTTTCTGATGAAGCATCCTGTATATTTCCGTATTTCTGCCTTCGGCATGAAAAATTCTGACCCTGTATTTTTTTTGCGGAATCAGCGAATAAACACCTGCGATCCTGTTCTCTTTCACTGCAATAAAAGTAATATTTTTTTCAATTGAAAACCGGGATAATTCATCTTCGGATAGAAATGACTCGTCGTGATCTGTTCTGTGCTTTCTGCAGTAACCGGTAAAGAGCGGCAGGTGTTTGCTGTCAAGTTCTGTAATTCTTGCAGGCATGCTGTTATCTGAACAAATCCAGATCTATCGCATCGGCCATGGTTTGATATCCTTTGGCATTCAGGTGAAGATAATCATTGTCATCAAGATCGTCTTTCAGCTTGTCCGGATTATGCGGATCCAGAACAGCCTGTTCCAGAGGAAGAACCGCATCAAATTCGCCGGATGTATAAATCCACTGGTTTATTATTTCCCTGATCTTGAGATGCTCGGGTGAATCATACTGGGATTTTGCAAACGGAAGTATGGGAATACCGTAAACAAGCAGTCCCGCTGCATGGGCTTTTTCAACCATTTCCCTGTATGCATTTATCATATTCTGGGAAGTACGCCTGACAGATGTCTTGCCGCTGCTGCCGCCGATATCATTAACGCCGTGCAGGATAAGCAGCCATTTTGCACCGGCTACATCAAGAACATCCCGGTCAAAACGGTCCAGTGCTTTCGGCCCAAGCCCGCCTGAAAACACCGCGTTTCCGCCGATGCCCATATTAACGACAGCTGTATTCCTGAGGTCTTCGCTTTCCTGAAGTCTGACAGCCAGATTATCCGGCCAGCGGTTGTTTTTGTTGGTGGTCGATCCCCGGCCGTCCGTAATTGAATCGCCGATGACTACAATCGTCCCTGAACCTTCCGGCGCATCAGCATCTATGCGGGTCAGGATATACCAGTGGTTTGTTTTAAGCTGTGCCGAATACTTTTCAATATCAAGATTTCTGCCCTGCATAATGTATGAAGTGGTTCTTGATCCCGGATGACCGGTAAGGGCGGTTGATACCTCGCCGAAACAGATGGTTACAGCAAGTTCTTCAAGCGGCGCAAAGCTGAAATCAAGCGGATCTGACCATGCTGCTGTTCCCTTTTCCATGGTGATGCCGGGCTGGCCGTTGAAAAGGACAGGGACATTGGTTTCCGGCACAATTTTACCGCCTCCTGCGGATTTCGCGATTTCAGCAGCTTCTATGACGACCGGTGAATTCCCGAACGCATTCGAGAACTGCACACGAATTTTCTCTCCGCCGACAGATACCCTGAGCATCTGCCTCAGGGAATTACCTGTAAGCCCGGGAGCAGGGGGCATATTCTGTGATTCAGTTCTCTGCGGCCCGTTGCCCCATGTGGTTACCCAGTTTTCATCCATTGAAAATAGTCCCGCTGTGATCCCGGATAAAATAAAAAGTAATGCTGTAATTCTTTTCATAAAACTGATTCCTTGTTTTCAGGCTGAAGGATTTACTCCCGTTTCTTATCCATTTTAGGGGTGATAGAAGGCTGTGTCAATTGAATAATAAAATGTTGCGTCGTCGTGTAAACCTTTACCTTGCAGGTTTTCCCGGGCATTCATCAACTGAAAATTAATATCCAATAACATTCCGCCCTCTGTTACTATTGACGGAGAATTCCGTAGTAAATGCTGTATAATTATTGGAGAGGAAACGTATCATGAAAAAAATCGCAGTTACTTTTTTTTGTCTTGTATCGCTTGTTTTGTTCGTCTCCCAGGACAATATTATCAATCAGGTGCAGAATCAGGCACCCGCAAATCAATATGAAACCTACGGCCCGGACGGCGGTACCGGATATCTGGAAACGGACCCCGAAATTCCTGTCGAATCATTCAGACTGGCAGACGGCAGAAAAGGCTGGAAGGTAAAACTTTTGGGAAATTTTCCACTGGCATCTCCGGCTGTTGTTGACGGAAAGGTTTATATCGGCGGAGGGTTCGGATCTTACGAGTTTTATTCGATTGATTCCGTAAGCGGAAAAGTACTCTGGCTTTTCCACTGCGGTGATGACGGGCCCACTGCTGCTGTTGTCGAAAAGGGCAGGGTGGCCTTCAATACCGAATCCTGTGTTCTTTATGTTCTTGATGCGCAGACAGGTGAAAGCATCTGGAGTGAATGGCTTGGTGATCCGCTGATGAGTCAGCCGGCAATGGACGGCAGCCGGATTGTAATGGTTTTTCCCAATAACAGGGGAGAACATTCAATTGTCTGCATGGATGCCGCAACAGGAAAACATTTATGGGAAAAAGATATTGTCGGTGAAGTAATCAGCGCCCCGGTAATCGACTCGGGAATGGTTTATGCCTCGACGCTTGAAGGATCAGTACATTGTTACAATCTGGCTGACGGCCGTCTTTTGTTTTCAAGAGAGCATCAGGCAACATCAGCCCCATGGATATACAAGGGTGAAATATATGTAAGCCTGCGTGAAGATGAACCGGCAGCCGGAGGAAACGGTGTTTCCATACGCAGCGAAGGCCAGGGCAGAATCAAGGATAGCGGTGAAAGAGACAATGCTGAATTATGGGGGAAACAGGCCGCAGATTATCTGAACGTTGATGAAGCTTCGAGCTATGCTGAAGCACAGAGTGAACTTGATTCAGCAGTCGGGTTTGCATCGGCCCCGCCTTCGGCAAAGCTTTATCAGAGTGCAGGCAATCTTGGCGTTCAGAATGTTTCAGGTGTCTGGTTTTATGAGGGCTCAAGGCCGACAGTAATTGACGGTATTTCATATTCATCCATGGGCAACAATATCAAGGCCATGAAAGCCGAAACGGGTGAGATTATCTGGGAAAAGGAGCTGAAAACAAAAGACGAAAACTCCGGAGCCAGACTGTTTTCTCCTCCGGCATGGGCTTCCGGAAAACTGTATATCACATCAGTTTCCGGAGAACTTGTTTGTCTTGATGCTTCTTCCGGCAGTGAACTGTGGCGCTATGACTGCGGAGAACCGGTACATTTTCAGCCCGCAGTTGTAAACGGCCGGATTTATATGGGGACAGACTCAGGCAGTGTCGTCTGCATTGAAGCAAAGGATAAAAATGCCGGCGGCTGGGCGATGTGGGGAGGAAATGCCCGGCATAACGGGATATCGGATTAAGCTGCAGACCGGTTTTAAGTCTTTTTCAAATGTCTGTAAAATGATATAAACTCAATTAATCCTTATAACCTTGCTGGAGAAAACTGTATGGAATTATGCCCCTGCGGAAGCGGAAAAGAATTTAAAGACTGCTGCAGAATATACCTGAGCGGCAAAGCCGATGCGCCTACCGCCGAAGCGCTCATGCGTTCACGCTACACAGCTTATGTCAGGCACAACATTGACTATATTGAAAAAACCCACAGTATTGAGGAACGCGACCATCTTTCAGTAGAAGAGACACGGAAATGGTCGGAAGAATCAGAATGGCTGGGACTTGAAATACACGGAACTTCCAAAGGCACCGCAGATGACACTACAGGAACCGTGGAGTTTACCGCAAAATATAAACAGTCCGGTATGCTGCACGAACACCGCGAAAAAAGCACCTTCGAAAAAACAGACGATAAATGGTATTTCAAGGAAGGCAAGGTATACAATTCAACAATTGTAAACGCCGGCCCCAAGGTGGGACGCAATGATCCCTGCCCCTGCGGCAGCGGGAAAAAGTACAAACACTGCTGCGGGTGGGATAGAAAAAACGCATAGGAATAAATTTGAAAATGAGAGACATTTATGTTCCGTATTATCCCGTTTGATAAAAACCGCCATTTTAATGATATTGTCAAGGTAATTGCCGGATCATTCATCACGGTTGCGACTGAGTTCAGTCTTACAAGAGAAAACGCTCCGACTAATCCGGCCTTTGCAACTCCGGAAAGTCTTGCAGAATATCTTGAAAAGGATGTCGAAATATTTCTTGCGGAAAATGGCAGGGAAATTGTTGGATGTATTGCGATAGAAAAAAGTCATATAGACGGAATCAGTTTATTTATTGAACGTCTGGGAGTGCTTCCGGAATTCCGCCACCGTGGTATTGGAAGAAAACTTCTTGACAGGGCCCTGGAAGAAATAAAAAGCAGGGGCGGAAAATCAGCCGGGATCGGAATCATAAATGAAAATACGGTTTTAAAAAACTGGTATATTAATTGCGGGTTCAGGGAGACCGGGACAAAAGTATTTCAGCATCTTCCATTTACAGTTTGTTTTATGAAAATTGACCTTTAAAAAAGGAGCTGCTCTGATGACTGACAGCCTTCAAAGCGGCAATGTAAGTTTATGAAGTACTGAAAGAGAATCAGTCTCCAAAGCAATGTAATTACGGAACAGAAATGCCTGTGTTCCGGAATATCCAACAGTGCCGATATGGTCTTAAATCCTGATTCATAAAAGTTTATTCCATAAATACGCTGACAGATATCAGCGCTGCCCTAAAAACCAGAGTACATCAGGTTATAGCAAAAACCCAGTCGTTTTACCCAAATTCAGCTGGGAAAATGTTCTGTTTCAGGCATAAACATATACTATTTGGTAATTATAACAGGTTTTGTAATAACAGCGTTAATCCATACAAAATAACGGATCAGAAATATAAGTCAAAAAACAATATAGGTTCCGGAAATATAAGGTATAATTTCCGGTGAATAAACGGTATGTTTTTCAATATAATAATTACAGGTTAATCTGATGAATCCCGGTCCTTCTGCACTTTTAATAAATCCCCCGATATTTGATTTTGCTTTATTCGACCTTTTCCTGAAGCCCTGGGGACTTCTGCGTACAGGCCGCTGGCTGAAAGAGAGCGGATATAACATCAGTATTATCGATTGTTTGTCCGTCAGCGATGGGATTTCCGGCAGGACCCTCAGGGCTCCAAGACGCAGAAAGAACGGGACAGGCAAATTCTACAGACAGACTGCAGTTCTGCCTTCGGGTATCCGTAATCCCGGCCGTCCTTACTTCCGCTACGGGATTGTTCCGGAAAGCATTGAACACAAGCTGAAACAATGCTGTCCCGACCTGATTCTTGTATCGACTGGAATGACCTGCTGGTATCCCGGAGTAAAAGAGGTAATTGAGCTTTGCAGGAAACATCACCCGAATGTGCCCGCAATTGCCGGCGGAATCTATGCAAGCCTGATGCCGGACCACTGTAAAGGAGTCTCCGGAGCCGATTATGCAGTAGAAGGCCCTGCAGCGCCTGACCTGGCCGGGATTCTTGAAAAATCCGGACTGCCCGTGCCTGCCCGGAAAAGCATACCATCTGATCCTCTGTTCTTTCCGGAAGTCTGGAACGGC